>DAIUCB010000083.1:0-10408 GCA_036846385.1 Bacillota bacterium
GGCATCATATTCGCTTTCAATCATTTGAATCCATGAATGTGCCATTGTTCCCAGAGCCGGTACTCCAAATACCTCATCTGCCAATGCAGTGGCAGTTCCGGCAACTCCTCCGATATAGGCTGCCCTGGCTCCGTAAACAGCACCGTCATAGCCCTGCGATCTTCTGGCTCCGAATTCCATTACAGCCCTTCCCTTTGCTGCTCTAACGATACGATTTGCCTTAGTTGCAATTAAGCTTTGATGGTTGATAGTCAGCAAAATCATTGTTTCCAAAAGCTGAGCCTCTATGGCCCTGGCTTTTACAGTCAAAAGAGGCTCATTTGGAAATACCGGTGTTCCTTCGGGAATAGCATATATGTCCCCTGTGAATTTGAAATTTTTGAGATATTCTAAAAACTCCTCTTTAAATATTTTTTTATTTCTTAAATAATCAATATCATCATCCGTGAATTTTAAATTTTTAATATACTGTATCACTTGTTCCAGTCCGGCCACTATTGCGAAGCCCGCCTCATCAGGATTTTTCCTATAAAACATGTCAAAATATACGATTGAATCCCCCATAGCATTTGAAAAATAACCGTTTGCCATGGTTAGCTCATAAAAATCCATCAGCATCGACAGATTTCTTTTATCTGTAAGTTTATCGTATTCCATTGATATTCTCCTATTAATTAATCAATATTTTATCAAGCGCTCTTTCTTTGTCAATTTGATAATAATTATCCTTTTAAATAATCGTTGATTTCATTATATTGTTATATTTTTTCATTGTCAAAAGTATTCGGTCAACTGATGCATATGAAAAAATTGAAGCTTTAAAACTTCAATTTTTCCTTATATTATTTTGTATCAATATTATCGATATTAGTTCTCTTTGATAAATCTCCGGATATTGCTCTCGTAGGACACTTTTCTGTACAAATCATACATTGCGTGCACTTTTCATAATCTATTTTAGCAATATTATTATTTACATGAATTGCATCAAAGGGACAATTTTTTTCACATATTTTACATCCGATGCATCCTACCTTGCACACATCCTTTACAGCCTTTCCAAAATCCCTGTTTTCGCAATTTACAATAACATCCTGTTTTTTGGGAACTAATGATATAACCGCCTTCGGACATTCCTCGATACATTTTCCGCATGCAGTACATTTTTCCTTATCTATTTCCGCTATACCGTCTACTATTGTTATAGCATCAAATTCACAAACATTGACGCAGGTTCCGAAGCCTAAGCAGCCTCTGTCACAGGCCTTATTGCCTCCCGCAACAGCCGACGCAGCCTTACAATCGCTTATACCAAAATAATCATATTTCTTTACAGCAGCTGAATCACAGCCCTTGCACATTACATGAGCAACCTGTTTTTCACCTATCTGAGCGGTTACACCCATTATTTCTGCTATTTTTTCATAGGCAGCTTCGTTGCAAACCGGACATCCGTTTACCGGTGCAGCACCTGATGCTATTGCATTTGCCAAGCCATCACAGCCCGGAAATCCGCATCCGCCGCAATTTGCTCCCGGAAGAGCATTCCTTACATCTATTACCTTTTGGTCAACGGGCACATGGAACAGCTTTGCTGCCACAGCCAGTAAAACACCGCAAATTAAACCAATAACACCTAAAATTCCTACTGCAATTATTACTACCATTATAATCTATACCTCCCTTATATTGATAACCCCGAGAAGCCAAGGAATGCAATAGACATCAAACCTGCAGCTACTAAAGCAATCGGTGAGCCCTTCAAGGATTCGGGAACATCTGCTGAATCTACCTTTTCTCTTACACCTGCAAACAATACTATAGCAAGTAAAAATCCTGCCGGTGTTGCAACAGAGTTAACCAATGACTCAATGAAGGAATATTCTTTTTGAATATTTATTAAAACTACTCCAAGCACCGCACAGTTTGTAGTTATCAAGGGCAAATAAATACCCAAAGCCTGATATAAACCGGGACTTGATTTTTTAAGAAACATCTCAACAAACTGAACCAATGCAGCTATTATCAAAATAAATGCAATTGTCTGCAAATATTCCAACTTCAAAGGACGTAATATAGCGATTTGTACTAAATATGTTATTACCGAAGAAAGTACTATGACAAATATAACCGCTAAGCCCATTCCGGCTGCCGTATCTATTTTCTTTGATACACCGAGGAACGGACATATTCCTAAGAATTGAGAAAATATTATATTATTAACTATAAAAGCTGTTATAAATAAACTAAATAAATTCATTTTTGATACCCCCTAGGCTTTCTTTTTTCTGGTCAGATAATTAACAAGACCTATTAATAATCCAAGGGCTATAAATGCTCCGGGCGGTTGAATTATTATCATCATAGGTTCATAGGTTTCCGGAAGAAGATGAAAACCAAAAATTGTGCCGTTACCTAATATTTCTCTGATAGAGCTCAGTGTCGTAATTGCTATTGTATAGCCTAAGCCCATACCGAGACCATCAAAAACAGAATCTGTGATGTTGTTTTTAAATGCAAATGCCTCTGCCCTGGCAAGTATTATACAGTTAACTACTATAAGGGGTATAAATACTCCCAGTGCTTGATACAGCTCAAAGGTAAAAGCATGCATAAACATATCTATAATAGTAACGAATGTTGCTATTATTATAACAAATGCCGGAATACGCACATCATCAGGTATAATGTTTCGCATTGCAGATATAACAACATTTGAACCTACCAATACTGCTATAACCGCAACTCCCATTCCTATACCGTTAAATGCTGATGTTGTTATTGCAAGTGCAGAACACATCCCAACCAATTGAACAAATATAGGATTTTCTTTTAAAAGACCATTTTTAAAAACTTGAAATTTATTCATGACTGCCTCCCCTATTTTTTCAAATATTGATTAAAGATATTCATTGCATTGTTTACAGCACTTGTTATAGATTTTGAAGATCTGGTAGCTCCTGATACTGCTAAAATCTCATCATCCTTCGGATTGCTCTTGGATACCTTAATTTCAGTACCTGTATTTTTGCCCATAAACTGGTTTTGGAATTTCGGCTCAAGTATTTTTGTACCAAGACCTGCTGTTTCACTGTTTGCTACAACCTTCATACCTAATATCTTACCCTCAGGAGAAACGCCTAAAAATATTTCTATGTCACCGCCATATCCCGGTACGGTGCTTAATGTTCTTATTCCATATCCAAGCTCCTTGCCAGAGCTGTCCTTACATATTCTCAATTCAACAAATTTAGCATTTTCCGATTTTATTTTATCAATTAAAGTTTTATCTTCATATAATTCAAAGGTTGCAGAGCCGGGAATTACAGCCTGCGCCACCTCGGGACCTGAGCTTGCCAATTCTTCAGCCAATAGTATTCTGTCCTTTGTAATATTATTTGTAAAGGCCAATATACCTGCAGCCAAAGCTGAAATGATGCATAATATTACGCCAAGTCTAACAACATTATTATTCACTTTTAGCACCTCCGAATAGCTTAGGATTAATATATTTATCAATCAAAGGAGTGACAATATTCATAAGGAGTATAGAGTATGATACGCCTTCTGGATACCCGCCAAGCTTTCTGATAAGCATCGTCAGTATACCTGCTCCCGCTGCATAAATTATCTTACCCTTATCTGTAATAGGACAGGTCACATAATCTGTTGCCATAAAAAATGCTCCGAGTATCAGCCCTCCGCCCATCAAATGATAAAGCATCAGCCCTCCTCCGTCTACAAGCAATGCTAACACAGCAACTGTTCCGATATAAACAACGGGAATAATCCATTTGATTACACCTCTGTATATAAGATACAAGCCTCCGGCTAAAAGCAAAATTGATGAGGTTTCTCCCAAAACTCCGGGGATTCTGCCCAGCAGCATATTCAATAATGACGGCAGCTCTCCTTCAGCAGTTCCCTTTATTATCGCTAAAGGTGTAGCGGAGGATACCGCATCTGTCACCGGATCAATCCACCCCGACATCATATGAGTCGGCCATGATGACATTAAAAATGCTCTTCCTGCCAAAGCAGGATTAATAAAGTTAAAGCCTATTCCGCCGAATATCTGTTTTGCTATTGCAATTGCAAAAGCAGAACCCATTACAGGTATCCACCAAGGCGCAGTCGGCGGGATATTGAACGCAACCAGTATGCCTGTTACAACTGCACTTAAATCATTTATTGTTACAGGTTTTTTCATTAACCTTTGCACTGCATATTCTGTCGCTACAGCTGCAGCAACAGCTGCTATCACCAAAACCAATGAATTGAATCCAAAATAAAAAACACTTGCTACCAATGCGGGAAGCAATGCAATTATTACATCCAGCATTATATTTCTTGTAGTTTCTTCAGATCTTATATGAGGTGATGATGAAGCTATTAATCTATTTTCCATCTGATTATCCTCCTATTTAACAGCCTTTTTTCTTTTTGCCAATACTTCTTTTTTAGCAACACGTATTGTTTCAACCAACGGTCTCTTTGCAGGACATACAAAGGAGCATGAGCCGCATTCTATACAGTCGGCAGCATGATTTTTATCTGCATTGTCAAACTGCATTAAAATAGACTGTCTGCTCAATAAATACGGCTGTAAATGAACAGGGCATGCATCTACACATTTACCGCATCTGATACAATTTGTAGGTTCGGGAACAGCGGCATCCTTTTTATTGAGAATTAAAATACCGGAGGTACCCTTAATAACAGGAACATCTGTTGTAAATTGTGCAATTCCCATCATCGGACCGCCATTCAGTATTTTGCCGGGTTCCTCTGTGAAGCCTCCGCACTGTTCAATTACATCACTAAACAATGTACCTATTCTGATGTATAGATTTTTAGGATTAGCAACGGCACTTCCCGTTACCGTTGTTACTCTTTGTATAACAGGCATTCCTGTCATAAAAACATTTCCTATGGTAGCAACAGTTCCGACATTATCAACAACACAACCTACATCCATAGGAAGTCCTCCGGAGGGCACTTCTCTTCCTGTAATAGCGTTAATAATTCTTTTTTCATCGCCTTGAGGATATTTTGCCTCAAGGGGAGCTACCTCTATTCCTTCAGAGCCTTGTACTATTTTTTTCATTGCTTCAATAGCATCCGGCTTATTTTTTTCAATTGCAATATAGCATTTATTAACTCCTAATACCTTCATAATCGCTTTAGCGCCTAACAAAACCTGTTCAGGCTTTTCCAGCATTATTCTGTGATCTGCAGTTAAATATGGTTCACATTCAGCTCCGTTTACAATAATCGTATCAATCGGCTTGTCTTTTGGCGGACTAAGCTTAACATGAGTAGGAAAGCCTGCCCCACCCATTCCCGTTAAGCCTGCATCCTTTATTATTGACAGAATTTCTTCCTTAGTTAAATCATCAATATTACCCTTTGGCTTAACAGCTTCATGAATTTGAAATAAGCCATCAGATTCTATAATTATACTATTTACCTTAGCACCGCCCGGCGTCTGACGCATCTCTATACGCTTCACAGTTCCGGATACGCTTGAATGAACAGGTGCAGATACAAAGGCTTTTGATTCTCCGATTTTCTGGCCAACCTTTACATAATCGCCTGCAGCTACTAACGGCTCACATGGTGCACCTATATGTTGAGATAACGGAATTACAACATACTTGGGTTCTATTGCATTTTCTATCATCATTTTTTCAGTTTGCTTTTTATAATGTGGAGTATGAATACCACCTTTAAACGTAAACCCTTTTGTGCTCATTTAAATCACCTCTAGTTTAAAAATTATTATAAATTTGTAATTATTTATTGCTATAAAAATCAAACATTTAAATTATATCAGATTATAATACTTTTTAAAACATTTTTTTATTTTTTTTTTATAAAAAATTAAAATTTATAATTATTATGTAATTTTTTTAACAAACTTCTATCTCTTATATAAATTATTAATATTCTCATTTACATACTCTTTAATCCAAAGCATCACATCATTGCTTTTTATACTTACCGTATCCAGTATTTCCTTAATTTGAACTGTGCTTAGCTGAAATGTATTATCATCTGCTTCATGGGTATAAATTAGCTCACAATCATTCAATGAATTTACTATAGCCATTATTGTGTCTCCCATATTTCCAAGTGGTGCTCTGTCAATATTATTTCTTTCTAAAAAGCATTCTACAGATGTACCTGCTCCTATTTTCGAGGTTATATTAAAGCTGCCTTTACAGCGTTCACAGGCCTCCTTAAGCATGGGAATTCCCAAACCTACCTTTCTTGATGTACGTGTTGTATAAAATGGATTTGTAACATTTGCCAAAACTTCTTCGCTCATGCCTTTTCCATCATCCTTGATTGTTATTTTCAAAATATTGTTTTTAATGCTGTCTGAGATTGTTATCTCTATCAATTTTGCATCTGCCTTAACCGAATTCATAACAATATCTAAAATATGCATTGATAATTCCTTCATTCATACCTCCAAATAATTAAAATAAAAAAGCCTTAACGGCTTTAAATAATATCATAGTTTCAAGAAATCATATATTCCGGCAATTGTATCTAGTTCAAAACTGTTTACAGGCTCTGATATATCCGAAAGCTTATGTGCATCAGAATTTTTAAGGATATAATATTTTTTAATCAAGCTTTCATCAACCTCAGTTTTTTGAAATATTTCGATGAAATCTATTGCTAAATTCAATGGCATAAAGCCTAATATCCCTAAAATACCGTTAGATTTTTTATTAATATGTGCGGGAACTGTTATTCCCTTATACTTTTTGACCAGCCGATATATTTCATCCAACGAATATTTTGAAGCATTTAAAAGTAATTTATCAAGCTGACCGATTATTTCATCTTCACAATTATATAGATTTTGCTCTCCGAAAATTAATGGATTATTTTTTATATCGGGGAGAGATTCATAGATTAGGGTTCCAAATTCCTCTGCAGCAGCAAGGTTATTAAAATAACAAAGTACATGTACCTCTTCCCTTGTAGTGACCTCCAATCCGGGAATTACCTCTATCCCGAGATTATTGCCAAGCTGTTTTATCACTTGAATATTACCCGCAGTGTTATGGTCTGTTACAGAAATTATATTAAGTCCTTTAATATAAGCCATATTAACTATATTATTAGGTGTCATTTCTTTATCAGCACACGGAGATAAATCCGAATGAATATGCAGGTCATAATAAAGCTTCATTTTATTCCCAAATCATATAGCTTGCATGCAACCTGATATGCACTGTCCTGTGTTTTAAAAACCGGAATGTTAAGCTCACGTGCCTTCTCCAGAGCATCAGCCTCTATTTCCATATTTTCTGTAATAATAATACAGCTTAAATCCAAAAGCTCGGCAACAGCTACTATGTTTAAATGAGTCTGAATGGTAATCCATGCATAATTTTGTTTAGCTCTTGACATGACAACGCTAAGCAAATCCCCAATATACACACCTTCTATTATTATATCTTTTTCAGTATTCAATAGTGCTGTTAAATTTAATTTTTGCTCTAACTCTTTAATATTCATTTTTCCTCCACAAAGATAATTTTATTTTATTTGTCATTTCGCCTTGCTCTTAATACTATACAGTCATACAGCTCTGCTTCATTATTGAATATATCCTCTGCATGAGCCGCACATGTGGGAGCTCCGCATGAGCCGCAGTCTAAACCGGGAAGTGTGGCTAAAATTTCTTCTATTTTTTCAATCTTATAAACAGCGTCCTTTATACTGATTTTATGTTTTTTTTCATCTGCTTGAGAAATGATCAAATCTAAAATTCCCTTATCGTAGAATTCTTCAAACTTATCTAAATCATCATTCAGTAAAAAATCCTCACTTGTGTTTTTTTTGATATATTTCAAGGTATTGCGCGCTATAAAAGGATTTTCAATGTTAAAGGTACCTCCTACGCAGCCGTCAACACAAACCATTGCTTCTACAAAATCAACGTCTGATAATTTTCCGTTTTCAATTTCATCAAAAATATCAATAATATTTTCCATTCCATTTACGGCAATATAATTTTCCAACCCTGCAGCCTCTGATTGCCCGCCTGAAACCGCCCATCGAATTCCCTTCAATGACGGATTGGAATAACATATTTCATTATCCTTTTTAACCTCTCTGTACAAATCTCCGTAAATTGTATTAAGAGGTATAACCCAATCAATCAGCGAGGATTTTTTACCGATAGGGTCGGTTACTGCCAAAAGCTTTGCGGGACAAGGAGAAATGTAAAAAACACCGATTTCACTGTCTTCAAGCTTAAACAGCTCCTTAGCCCTCATTTTTGCAAGCTTTGCTGCAATTTCCATCGGAGCCTCCAATGATATCAGATGATCCATAAGTGAAGGATATCTTATTTTAATCAGCCTCACTGTCGACGGGCAATTGGTAGATATAAAGGGTCTTATTTCTTTATTTTCTTCTATTCTTTTTTTAATTGCCTTCGATACCAATTCTGATGCCCAGCTTTCATCATAAACATAATCAAAACCCAGCTTCAATATTGCGTTTTGAACTCTGCATATTTCCGTACCCTTAGGAAATTGTCCGTATAATGTTGTTGAAGGAATTGCAATCTTGTATTTGTATTGCTTTTCCTTATGACTTTCTACCGCACCTGCAGAATAAGCCTCATAGGGGCAAATTTTAACACACTCACCGAAATGGATACAAATAAGCGTATCAATACTTGCCTTGCCATCCTTTAATCGGATTGCCTGAGTAGGGCATCTTTTCATACAATTCGTACAGCCTTTACATTTTTCTTTATCAAACATAATAGAGAAATTCATTAACAATGCCCTCCTTATATATAAATTGTAATTTTAATTACCGTGCCCTTTTCGCATGACTCTATTTCAAATTCATCTGAATACCTTTTCATATTCGGAAGACCCATACCGGCACCGAAGCCAAGCTCTCTGACATCCTCCGAAGCAGTAGAATATCCTTCTGTCATGGCCAAATCTATGTCAGGAATTCCCGGTCCGATATCCTCTGATATAATTACAATTTTATCCTCATATAAATCACAATAAAGATTTCCGCCGAGAGAATGTATAACAATATTAATTTCTGCTTCATATGAAATAATAGCTATTTTTCTTATAATACGTGCATCAATTCCTATTGCTTTTAAATTTCCTTTTATTTCACTGGAGCTTTTTCCGGCAGTTTTGAAATCATTTGCAGCAATAATATAGCTGAATCTCTTTATTAAGCCGTCTGAAACCATATCAATCTAATCCCTTCATGCCGTTTTCATACAACAATCCGCATGCTTTAAACATAATATAATCGGTAGCAAGTACAGTCAACGAATTTTGTGAGGCTAAATCTATTATATCCTGATTGGGAATTTTTCCTCTGACAAACAGTACTATTGGAATATCCATCATTTCCGCTGTCCTGATTACCTGCAGATTATTCAATCCTGTTATAAGCATGGTTTCATTGTTGGCATATGCCAATACATCACTCATTAAATCACTTGCAAAGGCATGGTTAATTTCAGTATTTTCATCAAAATTATCAGTAAGAATTTTCGCATTGAGTATTTCTTTTATTTCTTTAATTTTCATATTCGTGCCCCCAAGATTTTTTTAAACAGCCCATATTTTTTATTATACATTACTACAATTATAAACGAATTAATCCTTTTATACAAGCATAAAAGATATAAAAGCAATTTATAAAATTATGATTTGAAAAATCTCAAAAAATATATTTAATTTTTCAAGTTTATTAATTTTGAAGATCATCAATTAAATTTACCATTTCAATTGCAGTGCATGCTGCATCAAATCCCTTGTTCCCTGATTTAGTGCCTGCTCTTTCGATTGCCTGCTCAATTGTGTCTGTTGTGAGTACTCCGAAAATCACAGGAATTCCTGTTTCAAGAGAAACATTGGCAACACCCTTTGAAACTTCGCTCGAGACATAATCAAAATGAGGTGTCGCTCCCTTTATGACAGCGCCCAGGCATATAACAGCACCATATTTTTTAGACTCAGCCATTTTTTTAGCAACCAACGGTATCTCAAAAGCGCCTGGCACCCATGAAATTTCTATGTCGTCATCAGATACTCCATGCCTCTTCAAAGCATCAAGTGCACCCGAAAGAAGCTTCCCTCCTATAAACTCATTGAACCTTCCGATAACTATACCGTACTTTTTGTTGTTTGATACTAATTTTCCCTCGTAAATCCGCATCTATTTTTCCTCCTCAAATTCAAGCTCATGTCCCATTTTTTCCTTTTTGGTCCTCATATAAAACTCATTTTCATCCGTACAGCTTAGCTGTATATTTTCCTTTCCTACTATGTCGATGCCGAAGCCAGACAATCCTATGATTTTTCGTGGATTATTAGTCATGAGAATAACCTTT
>DAIUCB010000084.1:0-10209 GCA_036846385.1 Bacillota bacterium
GATAAATTGGAGCTTCCTCACAAAATATTATATATATCGGCATCAAGCCATCTACTGCCGATAAAAGAAAAATGCGTAGATGTTTACATTGACTTTGATTCTGCAAATGAATATGCTATTTTTAACAATGGCTATGCTTCGGATGCGGTAAAAAAATACTTCGGAGATAAATCATATATTATAGGTGCCTTTTTCAGCTTTATAAAGAACAGCGCTTCAATAACCGAGCTTCATAGACAGTATCCTCATACCTGGGAATACTGCTTTGACTGGAAATACTTTCAACAGCATTTTTCCACCTTCTCAAAAAGAATAGTATATAAAAACGAAATCGGAGTTGTAACAAATTCAGGGTATGGGGAATCCTTTTCGTATCATGTTAATGAAGACCCATTGTATTTAAATACTTACGTATGCAAATAATTGATATTAGTTGTTAGCATATATTTCTTTGAATTTCTAAATTTAAAAAACTCTGACAAACCGGCATAGTTTTTGCTTCTTACGTTCAGCTTTAACTCAAAAGCTTACTAACCGGCTTACAATAATACTTATACAAGAAAATTATTATTAAAAGCATAAATAAACATATTGATTATCGCTTAAGATAATGTTAGTATTACTATCGTATCAGTAAAAATAAAGATTATAAAAATATATCAGGAGGTAATTGTAATTATGGAAAGAGCATTTCATATCGAAAACAGAAAAGCATTATATGATATTATAAAGGAACCTTCTTTAGTTATAATGTTTTCAGGTAATGCTCCCAGAAAAACAGCTGATGAATTTTATCCTTTTTTCGCCAACCGTAATTTCGTTTATATGACGGGGGTCGAAAGTGAAAATATTATTTTTTTAGCTGAAGTAGTGGGTGATTATATAAAAGAAACAATGTTCATTTTGCCAAAGGACATGCTGGAGGAAAGATGGAACGGCAAAAGATTGAGTGCAGATGAAATAAAAGAAAAATCCGGAGTTGAAAATATAGAATATATAAAGGATTTTCAAAATAAGCTTGATAAAATGATGTCTTCCGGTAAATACAATTCATTATACCTAGATTTTGATAAGTTTAATAGAAATGAACCGGACAGCAACGCTTACGAGCTGTCAAAAGAAGCCGGGAAAATATATCCTTTTGTTGCTCAAAAAAATTTACTTCCCCTTCTTAAAAAACTAAGAACCATAAAAAAACCATGTGAAATAGAAGCAATGAAAAAGGCTGAAAAAATTACTAAGGCAGGCATTGTCGCCATGATGAAATCATCAAAGCCGGGTATGTATGAATACCAGTATAAGGCGGAATTTGACTATACGCTGGCACAACACGGTGTTTTATCACCTGCATTTCCATCAATAATTTCTTCAGGTGCAAATAATTTTTTTATACATTATTATGGCTACAGAGGTCAGGCACAGGATGGAGATATGATTTTAAACGATGTAGGAGCATGCTACGATAATATATGCAACGATGTATCGAGAGGATGGCCTTGCAACGGCAAATTCAATGAAAAACAAAGGCTTCTTTACACATGTGCATATAACACCTCAGAGTATATGTTTAAATTAATCAAGGCGGGTATGCCCATGTCAGCTGTAGATGAAACAATCAAAAAATATAATTTTGAACAGCTAAAGGAAATAGGTTTATTAAAAAGCTATGATCAAATCGGAAAATATATGTGGCACGGGGGAGCACATCATGTAGGCTACGATGTACATGACGTAGTTGATGCTTCCGGGCTTATAGTTCCGGGAATGGTATTCTGCGTAGACATAGGAATCTATTGCGAAGAATGGGGTATAGGCTTCAGGCTGGAGGATAATTGTCTTGTCACAGAAAATGGCTGCATAAACCTTTCTGCCGAAACTCCAAGGACTATTGAAGAAATTGAAGATATAATGAGATAAATAAGCTTAATATTATAAAAAAATGTCTTCTACAATAAGATTAATATTTTGGAGGATCAATTGAAAATAATAAAACCTGATATTTCTGAAGATTTAAATATGATAGAGGATTTTTTATCCTTAATTAACTTATCCAGAGCTAATGATCAAGATTATATTGAAACAAAATATATAAAAGATAGTTTATTGAGACTTTACAGAAAGCCAAATAGATGGAATTGTAGTATCAGGTATAGAATTAAAAGGAGCTATAGTTACTCCCGGTCAGGCAGCCGAATTAGCGAAATTATTAGGATTGATTATAAAGTAGTATAACCATAAGAGCAAGGTACGAGCCTTGCTCTTGTTTCCTCACAGTATGATTTTACCATATGAGAATCAATATTTTAAATATTTTACAAAAACAAAAAAAGACACCAACCTGTTGCAGTCAGTGTCATTCATCAATTTGTTCATTACATGTTGCTTACTTTATCATGTTCATGTATTTCTTTATATTTCAGACGTGTAGCTTTTCCTCCTCTAATGTGCCTTTCAGATTTGTTTTTAAGCAAAACTCTTTTTACTTCACATGCAGCTGGAGGGTTTAGTTTAGGAAGACGTTCCGTAACATCCTTATGCACAGTACTTTTGCTAACGCCGAATTTTTTTGCCGTTTGCCTGACAGTAGATTCAGTATTAATTATATATTCCGCTATTTCGATGGCTCTCCGTTCAATGTAATCTTTCATGATTAACCCCCTTTGGCATTATCAACCGTCTTATTTACATTTTTATGCATTTAATTTCCTATTAGAACCTTATTTTGTTATTCTGCAGGAATATAGTCAAGGGGATTAACATTTTTTCCATCAATACTCACTTCAAAATGAAGATGCGGTCCGTCAGCTGACTCTATACTGCTGCATTTTCCGATATTTCCTATTATTTGACCTTTTGTGACAGCATCTCCCACTGAAACCTTTGATGATGCAAGATTGTTGTATATGGTTTTAATATTGTTACCGTGATCTATAATTATTTCTGTACCTGTAAGTTCGTTTTGACTTACTTTTTCTACTGTTCCTGCAAATGCGGATTCAATCATCAATGTGTCTTTTGATTTAATATCAACGCCTTTATGTACCCTCCACTCGCCAATTGCCTCAAAGTACAACAAATTATCAAGTGCAAATTCCTTAATTATTTCACCTTTCAAAGGAACATTCATACTTTTCATATCAAGCTTTGCAATTTCAGTTTCGGTTTTATCTTCTTTCTCTTTGCCATAATCGTCAATTGCTTCCTTGATTAAATCCTTATAGGGATCCATATCTGTGTTAATGTTCCCTTCCTCAGATTCTTTTTGAGAAAGATTATCTCCTCCTTTCGGCTTATTAACAGTATACCTCCATATCAACGCTGTTGATAATAAGCATACACACAAAGCAATTATAAAAAAGCTTGTATCCTTATTTTTAATTTTAATAAAGAATTTTTTAATTTTATCTTTTGTGTTTTTTAATCTATCCTTTTTCATACACAACCTCCTATTTATTTATACTTCTTTATTATCTCTCAGTATTCTGTCCAATTTTTTAATTTTAATACAAGTCGTTCTAAAAAAATTTTTTTCTCATATTATTTAAATACAACTTATGATAAGGGGATTGTTATATGAAAAATCATTTTATATTTGCTTTGATAATTTTTGCTATGTTATTTATTATTCCAACTGCTGCTTTGTCCTATTTCGAAAAAAAAATTGAAAAACCTGATGAACCGGTAAAACAAGCTGAGACTCAAAAACCCAAAAAGGATAAAACGGAGGATTCACAGGTTCCGTCAGTAAGCATTGACATAACTGAGCCGGATTTGATAAAAGCATACAATACTAAAACCAATGAGGTCATTGTTATAGATTTTGAAGAGTACCTTAAAGGTGTTGTAGCTTCTGAGATGCCTGCTGAATTTAATATTGAAGCTCTTAAGGCTCAGGCAGTGACGGCAAGAACTTATTTGTTATACAAAATTAAAAAATTTCCCGAAGGACAGCCTGAACACAAGGACGCGCCAATATGTACAGGCATTCATTGTCAGGTCTGGAATTCAAAAAATGATTTAATTGCTTTGCATGAGGAAGGCTGGTATGACAAATATTGGAGTAAAATCGAGGAAGCCGTCAATTCGACTAAGAACCAAATTTTAACCTATGAAGGTAAAATTATAGAGCCTTTATTTCATTCTACAAGCGGCGGTAGAACCGAAAACTCGGAGGATGTATTTTCAGCATCCGTTCCTTATTTGAGGAGTGTCGAAAGTCCTTATGAAAGTCAGGCTCCAAAGCTTCATTCTTCAGCAAAGATTTCAGTTGATGAATTTATAAAAAAAATAAAATCAGTATACGGCAGTTTAAACATTACACCCAATAATTTAAAAGAAAAAGTTAAGCTTGGCGATATCAGCGAGGGCGGGAAAGTAAAGACACTTATAATCGATGGTACAGAGATTACCGGTCGTGAAATAAGATCTCTGTTTAATCTCAATTCAACGAACTTCAGCTTCATTCAATCAGGAAATGATTTAGAAATAGTCACAACCGGTTATGGACATGGAGTTGGCATGAGTCAGTGGGGTGCTAATGGTATGGGTGAGGAAGGATTTAATTATAAGGAAATTCTGAAGCATTATTATACGAATGTTGAAATAGTCAGCATGAAATAATAAAAGAAATATAATATAATAAATTTATATTTGCAAAATATTTTATGTATGTTATCCTAATATATATATAGTTTAAAACAGAAAGGATAATTAAATGAAAAATATTTTTATAGATGAAACAGCATATATAGAGTTTAAGGAATTATTGGATGAAAGCAATGTTGAATCCTATAACATAAGAATAAGCCTGTCACATTTTACAAGAAGAGGTCCAATCTTTGATGTAACCGTTGATGAACCTGATGAGGATGACGAAATTGAAAAAGTTAATGATATTACTTTTATTGTAAATAAGTCTGTTCTTGGTGAATTCGGCGGTTTTATAATTGTATCAAGCAAAGAAAATAACGGGAATGGTGTCGGTCTAAAGCCTGTTGTTTCACCTGATGTTGATTTTAACGGTGACTGCAGCGGCGAATGTAACAGTGGCTGCGGAGGATGCAGCGGCTGCAAAGAGCATGATAGAAAATAAAAACCATATCGGTAACAAATCAAGGATTGCTGTATGCGCAAGTACAAGTATATATATAATAAAGGTGCTGAAAATCAGCACCTTTATTATATGTTATTCTGTTGTGTATGGAAGTAAAGCAATTGTTCTTGCTCTTTTTATAGCTCTTGTTACCATTCTTTGGTGTTTTGCACAAGCGCCTGTTATTCTTCTGGGTAATATTTTACCTCTTTCAGTAGTAAATTTCTTAAGCTTTCCTAAGTCTTTATAATCTATATGTGTAGCCTTTTCCTGGCAGAATTGGCATACCTTTTTACGTGGCTTTCTTTTATTCATTCTGTCATTGCCGCCCTGGTTATTTCCCTGGTAGCCGCCTTGTCTTGAACTCATCCGATTTATTCCTCCTTACCATAAATTTTTATGTTCATTTAAAATGGTATTTCTTCATCATCTACCGGTTGAAAAATATCATTGTCATCATCCGGAAAATCATCGAAAAAGCTGCTATCTGGCTGTATCGGTTTTCCTTGTTGATTTGATGCTGTTTGATTCTTTGAACCAATAAATTCTACCTTGTCTGCTATTACATCTGTTGTATATCTTTTTTCGCCTGTTTGTGTAGTATAACTTCCCGTCGAAATTCTACCGTGAACTGCACACTGACTACCTTTAGCTAAGTAATTTGCACAGTTTTCAGCTGACTTACCGAATACAGTTATGTTGATAAAATCTGCTGTAGGTTTTCCTTGACTTATAGCCTGTTGCTTTTTATCTCCGAACATGTCTTTATCTACGGCTAATGTTAATCTTGTTACTGCCATTCCTGATGCAGGCACAAATCTTAATTCCGGGTCCTTGGCTAATCTTCCTATTAATACAACACTGTTCATATGCTTACCTCTTTATATTTTATTTATTTTGATTCATCAACTGTAATCATATGTCTGATAAAGTTATCGCTTATTTTACAAATTCTGTCTATTTCATCAACAGCATCTGCGTTTGAAGTGAAGTTCATTATTACATAATAACCGTCTCTTTTTTTGTTAATTTCATAAGCCAATCTTCTTTGACCCCATTCATTAACCTTTTCAATAGTACCTTGTCTTTCAGTTATTATGTTTTTAACTTTTTCGATTTCAGCCTTTCTTACTTCTTCCTCTAAATTAGAAAGTAATATAAAAGCTCCTTCATATTTTTGCATACTAGTCACCTCCCTTTGGACTTTGGCCCCTCACATATTATAAGGAGCAAGGATAGCGTAAATATTATAGCATTTAATAATTTGTAATACAAGTATTTTTTTTAATTTTAAGGTAATAGTTCATATTCAGCTTTTTTTACACAATAGCTGCATTTTATATCACTTAGCGGTAAAATTATATTCATAGTCGGAGCTTTTTCCTCAAAATTAATAAAATCATCTAATGCTGTTTCTATATGCTCTTTACATGAATAAATTACTTTATTTCCATTTGGTTCAGTCATATTCATCATCCTTTAAGTCATAACAATCATTTAATTTTAATTATTCTTGTTTATCTTAAAACTCATATATAGAACTGGGTTTATCTCTATAGGTCATATCTAAACATACCCCGGGGTTTACTTCTATTCCGTTTTCAACTAAAATATTTTCAACTGTTCTATATGCAAGCAAGGGAAAGTTGTTTTCCTTGCTCAAATGTCCTAACAATACAGTCTCTGTTCCCTTTTTTATTACCTGAGTAATCAAATTGCCTGCGGTATCGTTGGACATATGACCAAATTCCCCCAGCACACGCCTTTTTAATGGCCACGGATACGGTCCTATAAGAACCATATCTTCGTCATGATTTGATTCTATAAGCAATAAATCCGAATTTTTAATACTGTTGATTATATTTCGATTTACACATCCGGTATCTGTAACCATACTTATTTTTTTATCCTTATAGTATACGTTATACCCAACCGGCTTAACCGAATCATGTGATATATCAAAGGCTTCTACGAATATGTTTCCCACCTCTGTATCATCTGAAATAACTTTTATATTATGAGTCTTTATCTCGCCAATTACCGAATTCATAGCTTCCCATGTTTTTTCATTTGCATAAATTGGAATATCAAAGCGTCTTGATAATATTCCGGCACCTTGTATATGATCTATATGTTCATGGGTAATAAAGATAGCATCTATTTTTTTAGGGTCTTCACCTATATTTATTATTTCCTGTTGAATTTTTTTTCCGCTTAGTCCTGCATCAACAAGTATAGTTGTTTTTTCGGTTTTTATGAACTGGCAGTTGCCGCTGCTTCCGCTAAATAGTGAACAAAACTTTAATTTCAATTTACCCTCCTGATTGATGCCTGTCTCTATTAATTATTTACAAATAACTAATAACAAAATAAATCAATTTTATTAATAATATCACATAAGTTTTAATTTTTCAATTATTATATAAGTACCTGTAAAAATATATCATCATATTTATTTAGTTCTATAATGAATTATTTTGCATAATATCTATAATATAATATAATTTTCATGTAGGGTGCAATATGATTATAAAATTGAATTTAAAAACCTTGTATGCTTTAATTGCAATAGCTTTAGTTTTAATAACGGTTATATCCTTTTTTATTTATAATCCTACACATACTGTAGTTACTGATGATGCTTCCTTGTATGCAACAGATACAACTGAAAAAGAAAAAAAATTTATTAAATGGGTAGATTTCAGCGTATGCTACAATGCGATGGAGAAGGCTTTAAAGGCTGACATTAAAAGTCATAACAGTGAGATAAAATTAAATTGGATCGAATTGCTTGCTTATCTTGGTGCAAAATACGGCGGAAACTTTTCTAAATATAAAGAAAAACACATGAATGACCTGATAAAGAAGCTGAACAGCGGAACTACTATGGAAGAGCTAACTGAAAAAATGAAATACTACAGCTATTACCTAGAAGCTTATACTGCTATACTAGGAGGTTTTGTAGGCAGCTATGAAGTTGAAGTAGATAATGAGGATAGCCCTGAGGAAAAGGTATGGGTAAAAAAATATGGTCTTAAAGCTTTTTCGCCTATTGCAAAGGGCTATGACTACAGTCATTATGATGACTTCGGAAATTCACGAGATTATGGTTATAAAAGAATTCACCTGGGCAACGACCTTATCGGCCAGGTTGGTACACCTATAATAGCAGTGGAATCCGGAACAGTCGAAGCTCTCGGATGGAATCAATACGGAGGATGGCGAATCGGAATACGAAGCTTTGATAAGAAGAGATATTATTATTATGCTCATTTAAGAAAAAACTTTCCATATAAAAAAACTCTCTCAGTAGGTGATACCGTTTATGCAGGTGATGTTATCGGGTATTTAGGAAGAACCGGGTACAGTTCAAAAGAAAATACCAACAATTTAAATGTACCTCATCTCCATTTCGGTATGCAGCTAATCTTTGATGAATCTCAAAAGGAATCGGTTAATGAAATATGGATTGACGTTTATAATATTGTGAAGCTTTTGTACAGAAACAGATCAGCAACATTAAAAAATCCTGAAACAAAGGATTATTACAGGATTTATAATATTAGATTCGAGGATGTACAATGATTATCTTCCGCCCCATTTTTGAGATATAATTTGGGGCTTTTTGTTTTGTATATTTAACGGCCATACTGCTTCATACCTGCCATCCTGAATTTGAACCATAAATGAAATGGAGTGCAAATTCTGACCGAAATCGTCAAACTCGATTTGACCTGATGTAAAATAAGGCGTTTCAAACACCTTGGTTCTTAGAACCTCCATTATTTTATCACTGTCAACTGTGCCTGCGAAATTTATTGCTTCTGATATTATTATTGCCGATGCAAACTCTTCTAATGCCGGTCCGTCTATATCTTCGCCTGATTTTTTCTTATATAACTCATTAATGTTATTTGCCGTACTATTGCTTTCAAATATTGAAGGCATACTTGCACTTGAGCCTGAAAAATAGTTGCCGTCAATACCGAGGTTTTCGACAAACTGCGGATCCTGAAATCCTCCGCAATAGTTCAATACTGCCTTAGGTACAATATTGTACTCCTTATATTTCTTTACAAATTGTGTTACATCCTCTAAATATGATGCCTGGAATATTACATCAGGTTCAACCTCTTTGATTTTTTTAATTGCATCATCTATGTTGTCCAGCTCTTGATTATACCTTATTTCAACTACCTTTTTGAAGCCCTCTCCACTATACTTTTCATCCAACCATTTGTCTATCATTTCTGAAGCATGTACACCGTACTCATTGTCAATGCATACTACTCCGACAGTTTTAATACCTGCATCCAGACTTTTATTCAGATATTTAAGATATTCAAAGAAAAATTCTGTTTCCATATCATCATTTGGCGCTATTCTGGAAAAATATTTTAACCCTCTTTTGGTTAAGGATGCAGAACTTGATGAGCCTGACAAAAATGGAACCTTATATTCTTCGGCCACCTGACTGGCGGTTTTTGTTGCTGAACTATGATATGCTCCTATTAATGCTGCAACATGTTCTTCTTTTATCAATCTTTGTGCTTCATTTCTTGCGGTTTCAGGACTTGCCTTATGGTCAGAATATATGAATTCTATTTTTTTATTGTTTAGGTTTGGTAAACCCAATTGCTTTCCCAACTCTAATTCTATTTCAGGATGCTCGCCGTTTATTATTTCCTGTGCAACCTCGATTGCATATTTAAGCTTTTTTCCTGTCGGCTCTGAAGGTCCTGTCAAAGGCAGTAAGACACCAATTTTAATTGTATCGCCGTTAACATCTGCAGAAATTCTATTTTTTTCAAATATATAAATTGATACTAATAATATAGCCGTTATAATAAAAGCAAATAAAAAAATCTGCTTATTTTTCATTCTGAGCCTCCGATAATACTAATAATTAAGCCTTGTATTAAATGCGATTTGAAAAATTCATATGGAATATGCTGAATTAATATTATATATTATACCATATCTAATATTAATATCAATTGCTTTAATATTTCTTAATATTTATTTTACACAACACAAATCTTTCCTTTTTATTTATTTATGATATAATCTCATCTTTGACACTTGTAGAAATATAAAACCTCTAAATGTATTGCATA
>DAIUCB010000085.1:0-10190 GCA_036846385.1 Bacillota bacterium
GTATCAGTGTCATGAACTACATATTTAAACACACCATACGTTCTGACTAAATATGTATTGTTTTCGCACACTACTACATCAGAGCTGATTGATGAACCGGTTGTAACACTGTTGCCATTAAAAGTAAGATTATCAATTGTTGACTGAGCTGGAGGGGCTATCGTAACAAGCAAATCACAATTAACCCATTTGTCCTGACTTACAGTTTTAAAGCTTTCGTCTGTTATTGCAATTCTTGCCTGCGGCTTGTCTCGATCTATCCATGTAACACTTGCCGTTTCGGTTGAACTATTTCCTGCTTCATCTACAAATTCAAAGGTGAAATCACCATTATCTGCAAACAAATATGTATTGCTTCCATTATTATTTGTAATAGTTACCGTTTCATAAAACGAAATAACAGCTTCAACATTATTCGCAGTTCTGGTTTGAGGTGAATACTTTATTGTTGCAACAGGCTTAGTCACATCAATATAAATATACCCGGATGATTTATTTGTTTCATTTCCTACACCATCCTTTGCTATTGCTTCAATATAATATGTGCCATCCGCTACATCATTTAATATTATCTCAAATCCATTAGTACAATCTTGCCATTCTGCTGCTTTAATACCATCCTTCACAACTTGTACAATACGATATTTTATACTTGAAATTCCATTTGCATTATCTTCGCAATTTATTTTTATTTTAGCTGACCGGTGTTTTTTATTATCAAACTCATTTGAAGAAAAACCGATGATTGGATTAGTTTTATCAATCCAATTAACCTCAGCATTTTTTAAAGATGTATTGCCGGCTTCATCATGAGCATAAAATGTGAAGCTTCCGTTCTCTGTAAAAGTATGGCTTTTTTCACCGTCAATAATGTCAGGAGTTGTTGCTGTTGCTATAACATTGCCATTTGTAGGTCCATCAGGCACATATGCTATATTGATTACGGGAGGAGTTATGTCATATATAAAGCTTGTGCTGTAAGAAGTTGATACGTTGCCGTTCTTATCCTTGAATTTAACTAAAATCGTATGATTTCCTTCAGTTACACCAAAAGCTACTGTTTTGCTCGATGTAAAGAATTCCCACTCTCCGTCTGTACCATCAATTGTAAGCTGCATCTTTATGTCATTTTGTGATATACAATCATCATTTGCTGTAAAATTTAAATTTATTGAAGCCTTATTAATAAACTCACCCGCTGCTTTTGTTATGCTTCCTGTCGGAGCTGCTGTATCCGCTATAAATGCTTTAGACTTGAAAAGTGTTGTATTTCCTGCTTCATCTATTGCCTTTACATATAGATAAGTAGTTTTATTAAAGTTTGAAAGCTTTAATGTTTCATCTGCAAGAGGTAAAAATGCAAGCTCAGATGTTGATTCGGATTGAGAAAATGCATAGCTTAAATTCAATTTTGAATTAGCTGTAATTGCATCTTGAACTGTTATTCCGATTTCATATTCACTTTGTCCCAGATTATCCAAATTACCGTTAGGGCTGATTTCAACAGTCGGCGGTTTATTATCAATATTAAATCCTCCGCTTACCTTATCAGTCTCATTACCTGCATTGTCTATAGATTTTATATGCAAATAATATGTTCCTGATTTATCACTTGGTGTTGTAAATGATGTATCTGTTGTAACTGTCCAATCAGATGTCGGCGTTTCGACAGAGTCGCTCCATGCATATTGATAGGACTTTACTCCTGTTTTTTCATCAGAAACCGATATGGATACAGTGTTTGACTTTGCCCATGTATTATTTCCATTTGGCGTAAAGATCACTGCAGGTCCTGTTTTATCAATCGAAATATTTTCTTTGGTTTGAACTGTAGTATGACCAACACTGTCAGCTGCAGTAACAGTTAATGAATAAATCCCATCTGTATCAGGATATGTGATTTCACCATTTATATCGCCCTGGGCCACAGTTGTTCCGACCGAATCCTTCCATAAATATTTTTTTGCAGCAATACTTACATCATCATTAATACTAATGTCTATACTTGACACGGCAGAATATCCGCTTATATACGAAGGAGTTATTATAACTGTTGGCGGCGTTACATCAAATTTATATGTATATGGGGATTTTGTGCTGCTTATATTGCCGGCTTTATCGACAGCTTTAATCCATAAATTATATGCTCCGCTTGATGATGGATTCATTACCTCATAGCTTACATTGTTTACGTTTTCGTTTCTGTATTCTGGTGCTTTGCCGCTCGAAGCGAGTATCCAATCTGAATATAACAGCTTAATACCGCTTAAATTATCAGTTGGTGATATAAAAACCTTGTAATTTTCATTATGATAAATGTCTGTCGGATCTGTAAAACCGACTGTAGGCACATTTGTATCTATTCCCATATTATAATTGTTCAAAAACTCATTATACATATTTTTATTATATGTGGAGGAACTCGTTGCACTTTGATTTACCTTGTCAACAATTCCGGTGAAATCAATACCCGTGATTTTCAGCTGATTTGTATTTGAATCTGAGCTTCCGACAGTATAAACAAATGATGCTAAATTGCTGTCGCTCTGTGTGCGTGATTTATATATTGCTTTTTTTCCGTTTGAAAGAGATATATACGGACTTCCCGAAACCTTTATATTTTCATCAAAGGTTGCATTAAACACAATTTCTTCACCGCTGACAAAATATGAATTTGCACTTGCTTCAGTAATAAACGAAGAAACCGAGGGATATTTATTGTCTGTATAAATACCATAATTATCTGTCAACGAGCTTTTGTTAACAGTATCAGAGGTATTCCCTGCATCATCTTTTACAACCAGATTCGAAATTGAATTCATTTTAACAGGAATATAGTTAGACACAGTTCCGGATGATGGAATTGTATAATCATAGTACAGAGTATGTCTGTTTGTACTCAAGCCTGCATACGTTGCAGTACCAAAATTAGTAGTTAAAGTACCCGGATTTGTAACCGAGCCTATAGCTTCATTGAAATTAACGCCATAACGTATAGTTGTTCCCGAAGGATATGTACCTGCAGCAGTAACAGGAGATACAGAGCTGTATGCAGGTTTACCGTCGTCATACAGCTTAAGATACATTTCCCAAAGCTCCAGACTGCCCCATGTTCCAATGCTTACAGATGCTGAATATGTAATCTGTGTTGTTCCTTCCGGAATCCGAATGTTACCGCTGTTATATTTATAATCAGCATGGGCAACCCAATATGTCGATCCTCCGTCACTATATGTTCCGGAGCTTATAACTGAACCGCCGGAATTTTTGCATTGAACGGTAATATTTCGGGTTACTTGTCTGCTGCCGTTAGCTCCTATATGAGCATAGGCATTGTAATATAGGTCTCCCTTGTTGGCTCGTTCAATGTCCTCCGGGCTGAGTTGAACAGTTTCTGTGTTGTTTAGTGAATAACCGCCGCCGGTTGTGTTTGAAGAGTTTTTCAACAAATTTGTTCCATAGCTGTATGCATATGCTGTCTCTGTGAAAGCAAATGACATAATCATAATAAAAGAAGTGATTGAAATTTTACACAGCAGCAATTTTATTTTCTTCATCATTTTAAATCCTCCTTCAATAAATTATCTTTTTCTATAAGTCCAAAACCATATGAATTATCAAAACCGACAGTTCCTTTATCAATTGCATTAGACTTTAAATATTCACGAAACTTTTCAGTGCTTTCTGCCTGTACCTTCGCCGCAAGACCTGCAATATATGCTGCCGAAAAAGAAGTTCCGCTGACCAGTCTCTCCGTACCATCTGTATTCAGCGCTTTTACCTTTTCACCATTTGCTATAACAAACACGCTCTTATTTCTTTGAGAAAAATAGGACACTTCGCCTACAGCATTTGCAGAACCGACACCTATAACCTCATCATATCCTGCCGGATAATATATTTTATTTTTTCTGTAGGATATAAACCCTTCATTGCCAACAGCAGAAATCATAATCACACCATTTTCTGCGGCATATTGAATTGCCTTATGAAGCTCCTCTGTATCAGGCTGTCCGAAGGAAAGCAGCAGTATATCACATTTGAAATCATCTACTGCTTGGCAGATTGCTTTTGCTGTTATCTCTTTTGTAGTAAGAAATGACTTGCCCGATATTTTAATCGGGATTATTTCAGCATCAGGTGAAACAGATGCTACAATCGCCGCAAGTGCTGTACCATGCCCTACATCATCCTCCGTATCATCAGTATTTGATATATAATTAAATCCCTTAATATAGTCAATTCCTGCTGAAGATGAAATTCCGGAGTCAACGATTCCAATTCTGATTGGATTTTGATCCACGGCAAAACTGTTATTAGTATTGCATAAAGCTATAACCATACAAAAAACTAAAATAATGCACAAATGTCTATATTTCAATTTTTACCTCCATCAAAGACATAGACCTTACGTTGTTATTTCAACTGTATGAAAAGTCCTGTTTATATCTTTTTACTTTAACATAAATAAATGGTAAAAACTATTTTTGGGGTAATTGCCATAATTTTAGGGTTAATTGCATATTTTGTCGAAAAAAGTGGCTGCCATTAAGCATGACAGCCACTTTAAATATATTTTATATATGATTTTTCAATGGGCATTAAGTACGATTTGAGCGATGAATTTTCCGTCACTCACGGAAAAGCCCGCTGTGCCGTCATAACGCTCGGCAGTATAGAGTATACTTTTTGTGCCCGTACCGCCGCCCTGCTTTTTTGTAACGGGAAGCTCACCGTCAAAAGCAATATCATCACAACAGGTATTCTCAACTCGTATTCGCAAGCGGTAATCAATAAATTTAGCAGTTACAATAATTTCTTTTTCTTCATCTTTTTGTAGTCTGAGACAACCCTCCAGAGCATTTTCTAAAACATTTCCGAATACACAGGTTAAGTCAACATTGTCGATATCTATGCTCTTCGGCACGCTTATTCGATAAGTCATCTTTATACACGATTCCATCGCCCTTTTAGCATAGATATTTAACAGACTATTTATAATGGGGTTAGTACAAAAATCATCGGAATTATTTTCATCCAACGATGCATCAAAGCTGCGCATATAATCCTTCAATCCTTCCAAATCACCACTTTGCAGCATCGCCGCTATTACAGCGTTATGATGGCGCATCTCATGCCGTTGCACAAAAGCCAGTGATACCGGGGTCTTTTGACGGGCGCGCTCCGACTCCCGCAGCTCGTTTTGCTGCGCTATCAAAAGATCTCTTTTTTCCAGTAAATATTTCTTATCAATCGCATTTGCCTGTATGTACAAAAGGTTATATACAGCCAGAAACAGCAAATAGACAATAACAATAATATATTTGTTCAAGCTGTCTTTTTCCCAATTCCAATATTGTTCGGGATAATACAAAAGTAATACCTGAAGCACTAAAAAAAGCAGAGGAACAAAAATTGCAGCGCGCCATTCATTGAACAAAGCTTCTGCAAGCCTGCGAAATTGCGGGCGGACATATTTAAAAAGCAGCAGTACAATAATTGCAAAAATAACCGCACGAATGATGATATACTCTGTCATATATATTGCTCCGCTATCGTGTATGACAAGATTGTCACTGGTATAGCTGGCAAACCCATAAATATTTGTAAATGTCAAAAAATTAAAAACCGTTACAAAAAATGAATCCTTTGAGCAAATGAAAAACCAAACTGATAACACGGCACATATGAGCATTATGGAAAAAACCTCAACCATATCAACGCCATATTTAATAATAGCACCAAAAAAAATACTTATTAAAATAGTCATCAAAATTAATGCTATCGTAACGTGTTTTTTTACCGGCTCACGAAAACGCATGACAGAAGCTGTCATCAGAGACACTCCGGCAATTGCTTCTATAAACGATAAAAACATAAGTATATAATATAGCATGTCTGTCTACTCCTTACCTTAACTTATTTTATCATAGCACAAAGTTACTCAAAAAAATCTTTATGGGGCAAATGATGTTATTTTAGGTGTAATTGCCTATTTTCAGTCCTCTTCTGACAATTGAAAGCGTAAAAACTCATCTTTAAGCTTCTGATAGGCACGGTAAGGGTAAGCAAGACGCTCACCTGTATCAAGAATAATGACATCCTTTGAAATCTGACGAATATATTTTAGGTTCAAATTAAGAGAAACGCCGCAACGAATAAAAAATTTGTTCTGCGAAAGCAATTCAAAAAGTTCCGAGGCTGTCATACGCACTTCCAGCGTCTTCCCTTGGATAACGTGAATAATCTGGTAGTTGTTTCGTCCGGTTTCAGTAAAAACAACATTGCGAGGTGAAAGGCGAGTAAAGCCCTCAGTTGTTTTTAAAGTAATAATTTTTCGTCTATCGATATTTGTGCGTTTGATAACCTTATCCAGTGCAGCAAACAACGCAGTGTCTTTATAGGGCTTGACCAGATATTGTGCAGCATCGACCTCAAATGCATCGAGCGAATGGTCTTTAGATGTTGTGAGAAATATTATTTCTCCATCATCTCCCAGACGTCGCAGCTCTCTTGCAGCATCAGTACCAAGCATACCTGCCATATATATATCAAGCAGCAGCACATCAAATCCGCCATGTTCTTCTACATATGACAAGAGCTCTAATGGAGCAGAAAAGGAAAATATTTTAATTTCATAATCAGGGTGTTCATACATGTATTGTTTGAGCAAGTTATGAGCATAATCAAGTTCTTTTAATTCATCATCGCATAATGCAATATTAATCATCCGTCCGTTCTCCTAGCTAATGATATGATATTAATATTATAATGGAAAAATTTATGCATTGCAAGATTAATAGTATTAGAATGGTTTGTACCCATTATATTCTATACCATATTCTCTGACAATCATTTTTATCTCATTTGCAATAGCTTTAGCCTTTCTTTCCTTAATTCCGATATTTTTTGCAACTTCTAGTATATCTGTCATACCCGGATTGCTCCCATTTCCATTTATACACGTTGCATGTTCTCCGCCAATTGAAGAACTATATGTCAAATCATATGCAGGTGATAAAATCCATCTTCCTTCATCATCATTATAAAGATAAGTGAAGTTCTTTGAGTGATCATCCCTATTATGAGCAAATACGTTGAAACACATAATACGAAATAGCTTTTCTATCTCGGCAAAATCCTTAGTAAGTTCCAAAGTCAGTTTCATAAGAATATTATAGTCCAAATTTGGAATTCGGTGAGAAGTCTCTAAAATACCACCGGCAGAAATCATATGAATTCTTTTCATTATTCCGTTATCTCCTACAATACGGTCAAATCTTCGTGTACCAAAATATCCGGAACATATTTTTGATGGAAACAATCTGGTATCCTCCATAACAATTCCACATTTTTTTGCGCACATCGAATACTTATACTCTTGCTCACCTATATTCTTACCATCCTCTGATGAAGAAAATTTCACAATCCATTCTTCCCCATCAATTTGTGTTAAAATCTTAGGTCTTGCTCCTCCTGAAGATCCTCCCAACTTAAAAAGCTTATCTAAATCATCCGAATAGTCTGTTTTTAAGATGTTAGCACATTCTATAGCAATCTTATCATAATCCATAATCGATTCTGTAATTTCAAAATGATAATCAGGCTCATAGGTTAAGGCACCCATACCGGAAGCTCCAACTATTGATAGTCTGTCCATGCTGTTTATTTGCATCGGGTTAATTTTATTTTTTAATAACAAACGGTCAACCAATAACCTACCCCAACCATCCGGCAAACTATCAGCAAATACTCCATATAATCCTTCAAATGGATCCGGTTTTGGTATAAATACTCGTTGTTCTAACGGCAATGAAAATGGGCTGATAGAGAAGCCGTCATTCAGCCATTCCTTATCATATTCAAAAGCTGCCAAAATATTTTTATATAGTGCCATTGTGCCGACTAATCTTCCATTATATCTGACCAACAACTTATTTGTTCTGTCCATCAATAACCTCCTGTATAGATTCAAATGGAATATCTTCAAATAGCTGTTCAAGTTCATTCTCACAATCCAACGCGATTGCAAGTTTTGTTAATGAGCTTAGTGAAATCTCACCGATATTCTCAAATCTTTTCACAGAACCTAAGCTTACTCCTGATTTCTCACTCAGTTTTTCCTGTGACAATTTCCTCCTTTTGCGGATATTTCGGATTCTCTCAGCAATCATTTTATTTATTTCTTTAGGTGTTTTTTGATTAAAATTAAATGTATCCATATATAACATATTATCCCCTTTAGCAAAATTAGTCAAATATTAGTTAATATTTTATCCATATTTTTTATTTCTATACTAGCATTTATTTTACTGCAAGTTTCATGCAATTTATTTCTTTTATGTAATATGCTGTTTACTAAATTTGTATAATGTAACTCCTCTGTTATTTGGCTTAGCAATCTCACTGAATCATCTTTTGGTATTAATATTTCAGAATTCATTGGAATTACAAGTTGATAATTTCCTGAATTTTTTGTATAATCTTTTTGTGGTGTAATTGTGTTTCACATACATTAATTATACACTAAAAAACGGCTTCTTTTGAAGCCATCTTTTATTTCCTACATAAAAAGATCTGTCTATCTAGAAATTTAATTTCCTATTTTGAGAGCGCTTCCTTGATATATTCAATTTTCCAAGCCATTATTCAATTTCCACCTCAATATCTTCAATATAATACCGCCAAGGTCCCTTTAACAATAAAACTTTATATCATTAATTTTGAAATGGTCTTTCCATGCACCACATATTAAAAAAAATTGAGCAGCAATTACTTCCATTAATTCGTTTAATTCTTTAGTTGGGATTTTAGAACCATTATTGGCTACAATACATCCACCGGTTGATGTTATCCATATCTTTGTTGCATTAGAAGTAGGCTTTCCTATCCCTACATGAACATGAAGAGGTTCATCATTCTCATTTGACCAGAAAAAAACCTTATACCTTCCTATTTGAAAAAGATTAGGCAATTTTAATTCCCCCACTCTCCGCATATTTAAATAGTAAGTGAGCATTATTATGCAATAATTTTTCAAATAGCTCTATCTCTTCATCTGAAAATCCTTCTCTTTTTATCCATTTGTAAGAAGGTAATGAACATCTAGCTGTGTCAAATCCATCTTCTGTTGCCCTTTCAAAATGAACCTCAACGCTTTTTTCACCATTTTCTTCTAATATTTGAGAATGCACAATCTCTGTTTCATCTGCTAAAGTTATATATGAATACATCATTATTATCACCTTCCTTTAATATTATACTAACTAGTATTACTTTATAATATTATATCTAACATTTGTTATTTAAGCAAGAAAAAGAAAACATAAAAAATCCTCTTTTGGGTTCATTTTCTAAAGAAAGTAACCTAGTTTTCGATGAGCATAAAAAGTAATAATGTATTTAGGATATAATTTTAATAAGCACTTTTATCAAGGGGTTTAGGATATTTTTTCGAAGGGTTTCCTTGATGCCGATCCATTTTGTAATTACTTAATCTTATAACCGCAAACTGTATGTGATGTTATATTGTAAAAATATATTGAATTTCCTTCAATAGTTATGTTTTTACAATATGATTTATCGGAAGTTTTAAACACTGTTTCACCATTTTTATCAAATACCATAATTCTATATTTTGAAGAAGGCGTTTCTTCAAAAGTACAAACTAAATATTCTCCATCACTGCCGTTAATTCCCATGCTATCAAGTTTTGCTCCAGGATTTAATGATTCTTTCTTATCCAAAGTGTATAATTCCATATCAGATTCATTTTTCCAGTAAATATTACCACCTAAAGCAGCAATACAGCTGTCATAATTTGATCCGGAGCCTTCAGGCAATGTAGCTACAAGCTCCTCACTTCCATCTTTCAAAGAAACCCTGTAAACTTTACTATTGCTTAGATAATATAAATTATCTCCATCTATCTGCGATGTCACTACCTGATTTTTACTCACTTTAACAGTTTCATTTGTCTTTATATTAACCTTATACACAGTTTTATTACCTAATGCTTCATTGATTACACAAACATACAGCTCATCTCCAATCAGGGAAAAGTCCTGAATTCCTTCCACCACACCATTTGTAAGGCTTGAATACTGATAATCTTTACTTCCGATTGATATTACTTGTTCATCGCCCTCTTTCATAGATAAGTTGCCGGGTCCGGTCATTTGACCTATATA
>DAIUCB010000086.1:0-10136 GCA_036846385.1 Bacillota bacterium
TAAAATTTAATCTTTCAATAGTTTAATTGCAAAACTCATTTATGCGTTTTTCGTGCCTCTTTGTACTTTAGATGTTTACATATTTCATAGAATATGTTATATTGAAAGCGATATCATACTTTATAAACAAACGGAGGTAAATATGAAAAAGATTCTGGTACCTATAGACGGCTCCAAGGCCTCTCAAAAAGCCGCACAAAATGCTGTTTCTATCGCAAAGCAATACGGAAGCGAGATAACCTTTATTACCGTGGTAAATCTGCCGTCAGATGATAAATATGCAATCTTCGGATTTAATGTTCAAACAGCATTTAATGCAAACCGCAAAACCATGCTGAAGGAATTAATTGCTCAGGAAAGTAAAATGCTCGAGGTAATAATACATAATATTGATTGTGAAGATGTAAAAATAAACAAAAGAGTAGTAACCGGCACCCCTTATGAGGAAATTATAAAGACTGCTGTTGATGAAAAATTTGATTTGATTGTAATGGGACGAAGAGGCTTCTCCGAAATAGAGCGGTTTTTCATAGGCTCTGTTACACAAAGAGTAATTTCTGATTCTCCATGCCCTGTACTTGTAGTTAATGAGTAACTGTTATTTATAATAAGTCATTAAATTACATTAAAATTTCTGTCATAAGTATAATCCATAATTCTGCTATGGGGTAAAAAAGGGGAGATATATAAATATATCTCCCCTTTTTCTTTTAGTAAACGCATATTCCAAATATATGAAATTAAAATTGCTAAGTTTAGAACACAGCTCAGCAATGCTCAATAAGTGGCAAGTTGCAACCTTAGGGAGCCAGACAGAACTCTCTTCATATAACGCTCATAAATAATTTATGCTTATACAGCTTTTATTTCTTCATTGAGCTTGAATTTACCCACCTCTTCCTTCAGCATTGCAGCCTGTGCCGAAAGCTCTTCGCTCAATGCCGAGCTTTCCTCTGCTGTTGCGGCATTGTTCTGTACTATGGAAGAGATTTGCTCTATACCTTGGTTGATTTGAGATATTGAAGCTGCCTGAGCCTGAGAAGCACTGTCAATTTCAGATATGATTTCCTTTATATGTTTTGTTTTTGAAGCTGCCGTTTCTAATGATTTGGCGGTATTTTGAGCAATAGCAGCACCCTCTGAAACCGAAGAAATAGATTTTTCTATCAAAACTACAGTATTTTTAGCAGCCTCTGCAGCTTTTGCTGCCAAGCTTCGTACTTCATCAGCTACAACTGCAAAGCCCTTTCCGGCATTGCCTGCTCTTGCAGCCTCAATAGCAGCATTCAAGGCCAGAAGATTTGTCTGAGATGCTATATCTCCGATTGTTTTTGTTATATTTCCTATTTCATTTGATGATACTTTGATATCATTCATTGCCGCCAGCATTTCCTTCATAAAGCTGTTGCTTTCTTCTACCCTAAGAACTGCCTCATCCACATATTTAGAAGCAACATCCACATTCTCTACATTTTTACTTGCCGAATCAAAAATTTCAGTGATTGAAGCGGATAGTTCCTCTATTGAGCTTGCTTGCTCTGATGCTCCCGATGAAAAATCCTGAGCTCCATCGGCTACCTGAGATGCGCCTATTTTAACCTGCTCCGCTGACACATTTATCACTGACAATGTCTGACTTAAGGATGATGAAATATCCTCCAAGGCAATTTTAATAGGAGCAAACTCTCCGGCATAATCCTGTTTCAGCTCAATACACATGTTACCTTGTGATAATGTGTTTAAAACCTCAGAAATTTCTGCAATATAATCAATATATTTATTCAGTCTGAATATAGCTTTGTCTATGGCAGCTGCCACGTTTCCGATTTCATCCTGTGACTTAATATTAAGTTTAACATTTAAATTACCTTCAGCTATTTCGTTAGCTATAACACTGAGCTTCTTTATAGGTCTTAATATGCTTATTGCAAAAAACACAATCAGAGCTACTATTACAGCTATTGCAATTCCAAAGGAAATTAAAATCATATTTCTGATGTGATTTAAAGCGCTGTGGTACTCATCTGTAGGAAGTCCTGTAGCTACTACCCAACCGGTATCTCCCACATTTTCCACATAGCCGTGGATTAACCCGGATTTCAAGCTGTAATCAATTTTCCCTGTTATTTTGTTTTTAATTGAATTTATAATATTTTCCGGCATATCTGCTTCGATTATATTTTTATTAATATACGTTTCATCCGGGTGATAAATCAGCTGACCATTGCCTGCGGAAAGAATATAAAAGCCTGTCTCACCAAACTTAAGAGCTTTCATTAATGAGCTTAATTCTGCAATGGAAAAATCAATCCCGGCTACTCCCATCATTTCCTTTGTTTCATCATTGTATACAGGACATACTGCACTTACCACCGATTCCCCGGTAGCAGTTTCTATATATGGATCAGTCAGTATAACACCTTGCTTTTCAACAACTGAGTTGTACCAAGGTCTCGACTTAGCATTCCAGTCCTTGCCTGATAAATAGCCGTCTGATTGAGTCACCTGATTTGAATCTATATCGGCAATCCATACAGTCTTTATAATATCAGGATCAGTTTTTTGTACATTTACGAGTGTTTCCAATATATCAGGAAAGCCTGAATCCGATGTTATAACTTTTCCTGGAACGGTTTTTTCAAGCAGTTTTTCCAATTGGCTGTTCGCTGCCATTTGCTCTGCTACAGATAAATATTTTGTAAAAAAATTATTAATCTGGTTTGATGCCGATTCCGAGCTTGATAATAATTCATTCTCCTTTAGATCATCTACAGAATTGTCAACTATTTTTAATACAAAAAATGCAGTCATGCAAAACGCGATAAGCACCGGTGTTCCGATGAACAGAAGTATTTTAGCCAATAATTTTTTTCTGTGAATCATGTCTTTACCTCTTTCTATTTAGTATTTTTATATTCGGTTAAAATATAAACCAATGAATCTGAATCACTGCCGAATTTTGTATATAATTTTAGTCTGCAGCTTATCAGATTCATATATATGATGTTTTTCCTTTAATTATTTAAATCGAATATATAAGTGATATATCGGTGTTTTTTTTTACTTGTTTAGGTAATTTTTACATATTTAATAATGTTTGTAATTTTAAATTATTTTTACTTAACGTAATATTATCTTTAAAATACCTTTAGCTTGTTTTTATTAAAATTAAAATTCTTTCATTATATATAAAAACATCTAGGATTTTTATCCATTTTATAATATTTTTACCTTAAACCACCATATTCCGGATTATTATAGTTAGTTTATTGTAAGAAAAAATTAATAATATTTATTGCATATTTATTCAATGTATAACTAATTAATTCATACAATTAGAACCTCCGAATTAAAAAACAAAATCGGAGTTTACAAAAACGGAAAACACACAATTTGTGTGTTTTCCGTTTTTGCTTTAACATTACAAGCCTATTTAATTATAGTTCTATTTACTTCATCATAGACATCTCTTATCGGTACATTATGTTTCACAGCGGCATTTTTAATATCCTCATACTCTCCGTTATATTTAACTATATCTTTATATACGGTTTTTTTAACGCTTATGTCACCGAATTTTGTGTTTATCGGTTGATTATATCTGTTCATTACAGTTCTTTTTACCTCGGTTTTTCTTATTCCTATTGTATTAGTCTCTGCAAAAACTATATGCTCAAGCTTTTCTATATTTTTTTCATTTGCGAGGAAGGAAAGCTTTACTCCCGGGCGGCATTTTTTCATATAGATAGGGGTAAAGAAAACATCAATTGCACCATCATCAAACAATCTCTCCATCACATATCCCAACACCTCTGCAGTAGAATCGTCTATGTTTGTTTCTGCTAAAATAATTTTTTCTGTATCATTATCCCTTTTACCTAATATTAATCTTAAAACATTAGGTATTTCAAAATCCTTGCTTCCTGCTCCGTATCCGATACAGGCAACCTGCATTTCCGGCTGGCTGCCGAATTCATCAGCCAAAGCAGCAACAATTGCCGCACCAGTAGGTGTAACCAATTCGCCTTTAATACCATTCGAATATACCGGGATTTTTCCGTTTTTAATTATTTCTAATGTAGCCGGTGCGGGTACAGGAATCATGCCATGCTGACACCTGACAAAGCCTTCTCCCAAGGGTAGCGGAGATGAAACAATTCTGTCAATTTTTAAGCTGTCTATACAAATTGCCGTGCCGATGATATCTATTATTGAATCTATTGCACCCACCTCATGAAAATGAATTTCATCAATCGGTTTGCCGTGAACCTTTGCTTCTGCCTCTGCTACAAACCTGAATATTTTTTTTGATAATGCTTTTACTCTTGCAGAAAGCTTGCTGTCATCTATTATTTTATCGACAGTAAACAAATTTCTGTGATAATGGGAATGATTATCTTCATGATTGTGTGAGTGGTGATAATCATCTCCGTCATGAGAATTGTCATTCGAGTGCAAATGATCATCATGTGAATGACCGTGGTCATCATGATCATAAGAGTGCTCATACATACCTTCGCAGAAATGTTTATGTTCATGATTATGTTCATGCACGTGTAAATCACATGGTTCTTTCTCATCCTCAATTACAACATCAAAATAAGTGCCTTCGATTCCGTTTTTAACCTTTTTGCTTATCTCAATCCTGTAGCCGTCTACGTTAATCTTACCAAGCTCATCCAACAGCATTTTTTCATCTATACCCAAATCGAAAAAGGCCCCTATCGTCATATTTCCGCTGATACCTGAAAAGCAATCCATATAAAGTATGTTCATTTATTCATCTCCATTCAATTTATTTATCATGCTGGCCATATAGCCTGCTCCGAAGCCGTTGTCAATGTTTACAACACTTGTACCCGAAGCACAGGAATTGAGCATAGAAAGTAAAGCTGCAACTCCGTTAAAGCTCGCACCATAACCGACACTGGTAGGTACTGCTATGACCGGAACATCAACCAATCCTCCTACTACACTGGCAAGGGCACCCTCCATACCTGCCACGCAAATTATTACATTTGCCGAATAAATCAAATCAAGCTTTGCAAACAACCTGTGTATTCCTGCAACTCCCACATCATATAATCTTTCTACACTGTTTCCCAGCACCTCGGCAGTTACAGCCGCCTCTTCGGCCACAGGAATATCCGCAGTTCCGCCTGTCACCACCAATATTCTTTTTTTGGTTTTTTGTATTTTCTTTCTTCGAATTACTATAATTCTTGCCAAATCGTAATAAACAGCATTGTCGGTAATACTTTTTATACCTTCGTATACCTCTTTGCTTGCTCTCGTTGCTAAAATGTTGTTTTCTCCCATTTCAAGCATTTTTGATATTATTCCTTTAATATGCTCCATCGCCTTGCCTTGGCAAAAAATTACCTCCGGGTAGCCGTTCCGAAGAGCTCTGTGATTGTCTATTTTTGCATAATTACCTATCTCGGTAAAGGGAAGCTCCTTTAGCTTGATTAAAGCCTCGTCTATTGAAATTTCATTATTTTTAACATTTTCGAGAAAAATCCTCAATTCATTTTTATCCATATTATTTTACACCCCATGCATCCTTAATATCCTTGCTTATTTCCTCATTAAAGCTTCCTATTCTATAGCCCTGCAAATCCAAAGTGATATAATTAAATCCTGCAGCCTTAAAATGTTTAATAACCTTATCTCTGTCCTTCTCCATAAAGCGGAGCATATCCTCATTTCTTAGCTCAATTCTCGCCAGATTGCCGTGATATCTTACCCTGAAGCCTGTATACCCCAAATCAAGCAAATAGGTTTCACAGCTTTCAACCATTTGCAGATTCTCTTTCGTAATTTTAGTTCCATAGGGAATCCGAGATGCCAAACATGCCATTGACGGCTTACTCCAGGTAGGTAAATTTAACCTTCTTGAAAGCTCTCTGATTTCAGCCTTGCTCAAGCCTGATTCCTTTAGAGGACTTCTGACCCCCAGCTCCTTAAGAGCCCTCATCCCGGGTCTGAAATCCGATACATCGTCAGCATTCGTACCGTCCAGTATATATTCCAGCCCGTTTTTCTCCGCTTCCTTGATTATTTTTGAAAATATGGCAGTCTTACAATGATAGCATCTATCCGCTTCATTTTCCGTAAGTCCTTTGATACTCCATTCATCTCCGTCAATAGTAATTAATTTTACATTTAACAGCTTTGCTAAATTATCCGTCTCATCAGTATCCCTTTTCGGATACATAGCTGCTCTTACATTAATGGCTGCAGTTTTGTCTCCCAAAACATCTCTTGCCACCGCAGCTAAAAATGTACTGTCCACACCTCCGGAAAATGCAATTGCGGCACTTCCCATTTCCGATAATATTTTTCTCAGTTTTTGACATTTGTCTTCCATTGCTTTCCTCTCAATGTAAATATTAATTTGTTTTATATATTATTGATTTTCTCTAAATTGACTGTTCCGGTACAAATTCTGTCAGCGAGCTCCTTGTTGTGAGTAATCACAATAATTCCTATATTGTTTTTTTCGGAAATATTAATCAAGGAATTCCATATCTGAGCTTGTGTGATTCCATCAAGCATTGCAGTAATTTCATCAGCTATCAAAAATTTAGTATCCTCCGTAATTGCTCTTGCTATAGCAAACCTCTGGAGCTCCCCTCCCGACAGCTCATGGGGATATCTGTCCAGCCAGGCCGAATGTATACCTAAGCTTTCTATTAGGGCACTGTCATATTTTCCGTTTTCTCCGAGTGCCTTTTTCATCTTCCATCTGGGGTTTATTGATTTCTCAGGATGCTGATAAATAAGCTGTACCGGATTAAAGGAGCCATTATTTATTTTTTTGCCGTCAATATATATATCGCCGTCAGTTTGAAACAAATGACCTGCCAAAATTTTTGCAAGGGTACTTTTTCCGTATCCGCTTTTTGCAACCAGTCCGATTCTTTCTCCTGATGATATTTTAAAATCTATATCCTTTAAAATATACCCGCTGCTTTTATATTTAAACCCGATTTTTTTAGCTTCTAAAATCATAATTGCATTTCACCATCTCATCATCAAATATTTTCATCCTGACTTCACTGTCGCACAAATCCTGCATATATCTGCACCTATCCTTAAAAACACAGCCGTTATTCCCTTTATAGCTTGCTGACTGAAAGCCTTTCAGAGCCTTGAAGCCGTTTGACGGCAAGGATTCATACAGTGCTCTGGTATAGGGGTGACGTAAATAATCGATGCCTTTTTTGAAATATTCGGCTTTTGTAAGCTCCAAAATTTGTCCTCCGTAAAAAATAGCCAATTTATCCGAATAGTTTATTGCAAGCTCAACGTCATGAGTGATTAAAATTACAGTTCTGCCTTCATCGGCAAAGCTTCTGAAATATTTCATGGTTTTTTCCGCCGTTTTCATATCAAGACCGGGAGTAGGCTCATCTGCAATTATAAGCTGAGGATTTCCTATTGCCGAGGCTGATATGAGAACTCTTCTGGCCATACCGCCGGATAGCTGAAAGGGGTATAGCTTTTCAGATCTTTCGCATAAATCATAGCTTTTAAATATAGCTCTTTGCTTTTTTTTAATTTCAGAATTATTTGAACAGCTCCTGACCTGTCTGCCAACCTTCATTAGTGGATCCAGATATGAAACACTTTGAGGAATAAATGAAATTTCATTTCCCCTTAATTTGCTCAGCAATTTGTCATCGAGAAGCTTGCCATCATAATATATTTCTCCCCTGACTGATGCATTGACCGGCAAAAGCTTTAAAATAGCGTGAGCCAATATACTTTTCCCGCTCCCGCTTGAGCCTACAATAGTCAGAATTTCACCCTTGTAAGCCTTTAGAGATAAATCATTGACAGCCAGATTGTCTGTCAGTCTTATGTCATCAGGCTTCATATTGAAGCTTACAGATAAATTATTGACCTCCAATATCGGTTTTTCCATATTAAATCTCATTCCTTTCCAATTGTAGTCTATTCTCTCGCAAGATGAGGGTTTAAAATCAAAGATATATTTTCACCCAGCTTATTTATGAGCAGCACCAAAATAACCAATGCCAGACCCGGAAAAAAGGCCAGATGCCACATACCTATAATCAAATATTTCATACTTTCAGATAATATTATTCCGATTGCCGCGGATTCGGGAGACAATCCAAAGCCTAAAAATGTAACTGCTGCCTCATGCAGTATAGCATGGGGAAACATCAATATCAGTCCGACAATACATTGGGGCAGGACTGCCGGTATCATATGATTTTTGAATATATACCAATTTCCTTTTCCGAAGGTCCTTGATATCATAATATATTGTTCATTTTTAATCTGGAGTACTTCACTTCTGACAATTCTGGCAAGAGTTACCCAATGAGTGATTGAAACACCTATTATTATACCCTTAATTCCTCTGCCTACAAAAACAGATATCAAAATAATTAATATTAAATGAGGAATACCCATAACTAAATCAATTATAATTTTAACAATATCGTCAACCCACTTTGGCATAGTGCCTGCCAATCCTCCTACAACAACAGCTATAAGTGAGCTTAAAAGAGAAGCTGTTGCGCCTATGTAAAGGCTGTTTTTAAGTCCCTTGATTGTCCTCAGGAACATATCGCGGCCCAGCCAATCTGTACCGAAGGGGTGAGAAATAGACGGAAATTCGTTTTTTTCTTGGAAATCTGCGGATATCATATCATCTGTAATCAACGAACCAAACACTGTAATCAAAATAATTACAGACAAAATAACCGCTGTTATTATTTTGCTTTTTCTTCTTCTGTCCAATTATATTCTCTCCTCCCTGATCATAGGATTTACAGCCATGTATAAAATATCGGCAATGAAATTACCTATAAACACCATGACAGAGGTTATAATTGTAATTCCCAGCAAAAGAGGAATATCGCCCCCCAGACCTGCATTGACTATTGTAGAGCCCAGACCGGGGTATGAAAATACTGTTTCAGCCAAAACACTCCCTCCGAATATTTCGCTGAATGAACCAAATTGAATAGTAATGGCAGGCAATGCGGTATTTTTTAAAACATGATTTTTCATTATTGATTTTTCACCCTTTGCAATTGCATACAGCACATAATCACTCTGAAGCACTTCAATAGTCTTGCTTCTTGTATGAAGAGCGATATTGGGAATAAAAATCAAAGTTAGTGTAATGATCGGCAATATTGCATGATACATTTTTTCATATATGCTTACATTATCACTTGTTATACCTATGGGCACGCTGAAGCCTATAGGAAAAAGTCTGAGCTTTAATGAAAAAACAATCAGCATCATTATTCCTACCCAGAAGGCAGGTGTTGCAGAAAAGGTTATACAAATCGACTTTAGTATTTTATCCGCAAGAGAATCACGATATCTTCCCATAATTAAGCCTGCCGGATATCCGAGCAGACCCGACAATATAAAAGTGCATATCATCAGAAATATTGAGCTTGCAGCTCTTTCTCTGATAACAGACATTACACTTTTTCTGAATATAAGAGATTCTCCAAAATCTCCGTTGAGCATATTTTGGGACCATTTAAAAAATCTCTCTGTTTTTGTATCATTTAATCCCCAATATTCCGAAATAGCTTCTCTTTGCTCAGGACTGACCGTCACCCCTGCCCCTATATATTGCCTTATAGGGTCAATAGGTGAATTGACGGCAATCGTAAAGGTTACTATACATACCAATACAATAAGCACTGTCATTTTAACAAAATTAGTCATAATATATTTAAAAATTCTCATAGTATTTAATCAGCAGCTTTATAAGTCAGTTACCGGTTACTAAAGCTGCTGCCTCTCATAATCATTATTTCGTCTGTACTTAATCTCTTATTTTTCCCATTTCCAGTCCTTTAAATTAGCTATAAAGGGCCATGCATGACCGTGGGGATGAATTTTCTGTTCTCCTACATTCAAGCCATCTCTCACATAGTACAGGTGGTCAATATTTACCAGCCAAACCCAAGGTGAATCACCTAAGGTTGAAGTCCCGGTTGTTTCGTCCCATTTTGCCTTTTTCCACAACTCATTAGCTTTATCAGTATCTGATGTGAGCAATGCTTCCTCCATATATTTGTCCACTGTCGGATTAGCATAGTTTTCAGGATTATAATAATCTATTCCTTTACTTT
>DAIUCB010000087.1:0-10117 GCA_036846385.1 Bacillota bacterium
GTAGGAGCTACGATAGTAGTCGGCACAATATTGGGGTATTCGGCAATGGCAGGGGTAGTAGGCGGCGGCGGATTAGGAACTATTGCCATCAACTATGGCTATTACAGGTATCAAACAGAAATAATGCTTGTTACGGTAGTGATTTTAGTAATTCTCGTACAAATACTGCAAATGATAGGAATGAAAATAGCACGCAAAACAGATAAAAGAGAAATAAAACAATAAATATTAAGATGAATTTTCCCTTTTATAGACAGGGAATCTAATAAATCTATAAAAATTATACAAAATAAGGAGATCAAAATGAAGAATATCAAAAAAGTATTATTAGTATTATTGACCGGAGCTGTCCTTTTAGGAACAATCTCAGGCTGCCAAAAAAGTGTTAAAAGCACAGGAGAAGCTAAAAATAATAAAATTGTTGTTGCAGCTTCACCTACACCTCATGCAGGAATATTAAAACAAATTTCAGATGATTTAAAGGAAAAAGGATATGAGCTGGTTATAAAGGAATTTTCAGACTATGTACAGCCTAACTTAGTGCTAGAAAGCAAGGATGTAGATGCTAACTTTTTTCAACATAAGCCTTACTTGGATGATTTCAACAAGGAAAAGGGTACTCATATAGTACCGGTTGCAGCAATACACTATGAGCCGCTTGCAATATATCCGGGAAAATCAAAGGATTTATCAAATATACCTGACGGAGCTTCTATTGCTGTTCCAAATGATACGACAAATGAAGCAAGAGCATTGCTTTTGCTGGAGGTAAACGGATTAATTAAAATTAAAGAGGGTGCAGGTCTGCAGGCTACAAAAAATGATATTGTGGAAAACACACATAATATTAAAATAGTAGAGCTGGAAGCAGCTCAGGTGTCCAGAGTTGCGGGAGAAGTAGATTTTGTGGTTTTAAATGGGAATTATGCATTATCAGCCGGATTTAATGTTGCTACAGATTCTATTGTAAGGGAAGAACAAAATTCAGAAGCTGCAAAAACATATGCCAACATATTATGTGTAAAGGAAGGCGATGAAAACAGAGAGGATATTAAAGCATTGGTTGAAGCTTTAAAAAGTGATAAAATTAAAAAATATATAGATGAAACCTATAAGGGCGCAGTTATAGCAATAGATTAAATTAACATTAAAAAATATAAAAAATGAGCAGTAAATGCCCCGTGTCAGTAAGGATATTTCTGTTTTAAAAAATGCCTTAGGATTTTAAGTCCTACGGCTTTTCTCTTGCCCTAAACCATGCCCACAAAGTTAAAATAGACTCGGGACTAATTTCCTGCTCCCTCGTTCACTAAGCTTGAAAATCTCTCATAGCGAACAAATCCATTTGTTTTTACCAGTTTATCTTTTAATTGAGCCGCTATATTAAGATATCGCATGATACAACTCTCTTTGATTGTAACTTCAAATTAGTTATTTTGACATTATTATTCTGCTTAATATTTTTTTGAGTTTTTCTCATTCCTGCAGCAGAAATGAAAATTTTGTCACCTTCGATAACAATATATGAATTCTATGTATTAACCACATGTACCTAATTATGTGCACAGATTACAATGGATTAGCGAATTGCAATACTCAGACTATTTATATAACCGTATCCTACTAAAATGGCAATACCGTCTCTTGTCAAAGGGACAGTATTGTTATATAATTATATTTACCTATAAAGCTTTTTGAATATAGCAAGAGGTTTTTCTACTTAATACATGCGAACTGCCCCATTTCATAATCAGAAATTGAATGAAAATGGAGCTGAGTTGATGAACTGGTATGGAATTGAAATAGGGGTAATTATTGGTATATTGCATCCAGTGGTGATTAAAGTAGAATACTACTGGGGCAAAAAGATGTGGCCTGCATTTTTATTGCTTGGGATTGGCTGTAATGTTGTATCGCTGGTGGTAGATCATATAGTAATATCAGTTTTATTGGCAGTTTTAGGATTCTCTTTGTTTTGGAGCATAGGAGAGTTACATCAACAGGAGGAAAGAGTGAAAAAAGGATGGTTTCCAAAGAATCCGAAGAAGAAATAACCAGATATGAATACAGGTCCAAATTAGTGAAATGTATTTATATTACCGTAGGGTTGGTTTTTTTGGGAATTGGACTTCTGGGTGTTGTGCTGCCGGTTCTTTCCAAGACTCCATTTCTGTTGATTACTACTTATTGCTTTGCAAAAGGGTCTTCCCGATTTCATCAATGGTTTTGCAATACTCCTATCTATCAGAAATATATAGCAAGCTACATAAGAGAAAGGGCTGTGACGCTAAAGACAAAGCTTTCAATTTTAATATTCTCGTCCACTGTTATGATGATTGCATTTGCTACGGTCCATGTTTTGCCTGCAAGGTATTTCCTCATTGCAGCCATACTCTTTCATTGGTACTTCTTTTTTCGTATTAAAACTAAATGAGCTAACGACAGGAGGATATTGATATGCAATACAGAATGAAAATGCACCCTCTATCAGAGGAACGGTTGAATAATTTATTGTCCCGGGTACAAACGGGCAGCTTGGCAACGCTCAATGCAGACGGTACTCCATATAATACGCCAGTTCACTTTGTCCATATAAATGAGTGCATTTATGTACATGGGCTGACGAAGGGACAAAAGATTGACAACATTATTCGTGACAGTAAAGTAGGATTCACTGCTTATGATATGCAGGAACTCTTGCTTGATGAAAACGGCAAGCCCTGTGACACTAATACAAAGTATGAGAGTGCAATCGCAACGGGAATAGCTGTTTTGGTTGAGGATATGGAAGATAAAAGAGTGGTGCTGAAAAAGGTTGTGGAAAAATATACTCCCCATTTGGCAGATGTTCCGCTTCCCGAAAATATGGTTCGAGGAACTGTTGTAATACGAATCAGCATTGTTGAGCTGACGGGCAAGTATTATGAATGATCCATTTATTATGAAAGCTGGTGCTTTTTATGTTGACTGATAAGCAAATGTCGGCATATCTAAATAAAATACATTATGACAAGCTAATATGCTGTAATGAAGAAACGCTGAAAACCCTTCAAGCTGCCCATTTAAAGCATATTCCCTATGAAAATCTGGATATTTTGAACAAAGTACCGCTTTCTCTTGATATACAGGACTTATACCGTAAAATTATCCAGAATAATCGTGGTGGATATTGCTTTGAATTACAAGGGTTATATGCCAACCTGCTCACTAGTCTTGGTTTTCAAGTGACACAGTATGCAGGACGTTTTATAGACGAAACAGGTATCATCCAAATGCGCAGACATCGTATCTTAGTCGCGGATATACAGGGTGTTCGTTATTTATGTGATGTCGGAGTACGCAGTGAATCTCCGCGGCACGCAATGAAATTGGAGTGCGGTCTTATTCAAACAGATGGAATTAGTGAGTACCGCTTTGATAAAAACGACTTTTATGGCTGGGTATTGATGCAGAAAGAAAAGAACAAAGACTGGAAGCCAATCTACGGTTTTACAGAAGAACCGCAATTGGATATTGACTACGTTATGCCGTCCTTTTTTTGTGAGAAGCATCCCGATTCAACGTTTAATAAGTTCATGAAGATTTCTATTTTTACTGATGACAGTAATCATACCATCGTAGGAAACACTTATAAGGTTTATCGGAATGCGGAAGTTGTAGAGCAAGTTGAGTTAAAAAAGCGAAAAGAAATTTTAGATATATTATGGAATAAATTTAATATCAGATGCCAAGAAAATAAATTCCTTCAACTATCAGTTTCTCTATCAGGATAAATAACAAAGGGGAACGCCAGACATCAAGTTTAAGTCTGGCGTTCCCCTTTGCTTAAATACATATAAGTTAAGCTACGATAAACTCATCTGAAACTATCTGTGCCTTACAATTCATCGGTAATCGATTGGCTGTATACTAAACAATTATAATTTTCGTATACATCCTTATCTGAGGACTGCTAAAGACTTCTCATTTTTTCATTTATGTTGTAAATCCTCCCATGATTAATGTCAGAATAAAATTGTTCAGGTATTGGAATGAGGTTATGAATGTGAGTTATTTAGTTTAATCTAATTATAATACTATTGCATTATGATATAAAAGAATGTATAATGCCTCTTGTGTGCATAAATGAATATTATACAATTTATATATATTAGTACTTTAAACTTTAAAAAGGCACATAATTTTACTAATTAATTTGGAGGATTTTAATGCTAAATGAGATTGATACAGTTCTTGATGGAATTGAAAAGGATATCGAAAAAATTCTTTTTTCTTATGTCAAGGCAGAAAGCTTTACAAATACAATAAATGAGAAAAAGGCAGAGAGATTTTTCTTGGATTATTTTTCAACAGTTTCGTATTTCAGCAATACACCGGAATCCTACGGAACTTATAAAATTGAAGATGATACCTTTGACAGAGCAGTTTGTTATGCATTTTTAAAGGGAAGAGGAAAGGATACAATCGTATTCGTGCATCACAATGATACGGTAGGAGTTGAAGACTTCAAGCTTTTAAAGGATTATGCATTTTCACCTGCTCAATTAAAAGCTCAGCTTATGAAAATAAAAGATACCTTTAACAAGGATGTGCAAAAAGATTTAGAGGAGGATTCCTTTTTATTTGGTCGCGGTGTATGTGATATGAAGGGAGGAGGTTCAATTCAAATCGCTTTATTAAAAAGATACAGTGAGCTAAAAAGCTTTAACGGAAATATAATCCTGATTGCAGTACCTGATGAAGAAAATCTTTCGGCAGGAATGAGATCGGCAGTTAAACTGCTGAATGAATTAAAGGAAAAACATAACTTAAATTATAGATTGATGATAAATTCAGAGCCTCATCAAAGAAAAGATCACTCTAACGGTGTTTTTTCAGAGGGCTCGGTAGGGAAAATAATGCCCTTTATCTATGTTCGCGGATTTTTAGCACATGCAGGAAAGGTGTTTGAAGGCTTAAATCCGATTCATATTATGAGCAAGGTTGTCAGAAAAACAGAATTAAATATGGATTTCAGCGATATTGTGGGAAATGAGGCAGCTCCTCCTCCTACATGGCTTTATTTAAAGGATGGGAAGGGACAATATGATGTATCTATGCCTTTGAGTATAAAGGGTTGTTTCAGTATTCTTACTCTTAATCAAACTCCTCAAAGCATATTGCAGAAGGTAAAGATTATTTGTGAGGAATCCTTTGATGAGGTTATTGATGATATGAATAACAGCTACAGAAGATTTGCAAAGGCAACCAATTTACCTTTGAAATACTTGCCATGGGAAACAAAGGTAGTTAATTTTCAGGAGCTGTATAATGAAGCTGAGGCTGCATACGGAGAAAAATTTACTAAAAAGTATATAGTAAAAATAGCTGAATTAGAACATAAGATTAAGAGTAATAAAATAACTGTGATAGACAGTAACTTTGAGCTGATAGAATTCATTTACGGCTATATTGATGATATATTGCCCAGAATTGTATATGGATTAATTCCGCCATATTATCCTAATGTGGCAAATTTGTATTTTGAGGATTTGGATCCGTCAGTTAAAAACCTCAGCAGCAAACTAAACGAATTTACCGAAAGGGAATTTAATCAGACATATACTACAGAATATTTTTATACAGGTATATCGGATTTAAGCTATACAAGCATTCAGCACAGTGATGAGGTTTTGCATGCATTGGAGGAATCAATGCCACTTTTGGGGAATTTCTATGATATACCGGTGGATTTGATTGAAAAAATATCAATGCCTTGCATTAATATAGGTCCATGGGGCAAGGATCTTCACAAAATGACAGAAAGAGTTTCAAAGGAGGATTTATTTATCAGAACTCCTAAAATTATCAATGAGGCAATTTCGTTGATATTGAGTAATAAAAAAAATTAGACAATTGACGGATATATTTTCATTTCAATAAGCATATTTATAATTCGTTACAATTAGTTAATAAATTTAATGTTTTAAGACCTTAATTTGAGGTATATATATAAATATATTAAGTAATTAAAATATCAGGAGGAAGTTATTAATGAAAAAATGGGTTTGCAAGGTATGCGGATATATTCATGAGGGAGATATGGCACCGGAAAAGTGTCCGCAGTGTAAGGCTCCAAGAGAGAAATTCGAGGAAATGAGCTTAGAAAAAAGAGAATGGGCAGATCAACATTTTGTGGGAGTTGCAAAAGGAGTTGACCCTGAAATAATAGAAGGCTTGAAGCAAAATTTTGCAGGAGAATGTACAGAGGTTGGTATGTACTTGGCTATGTCCAGAGTTGCCGATAGAGAGGGATTCCCTGAAATTGCAGAGGCTTATAAAAGAATAGCCTTTGAGGAGGCTGAACATGCTGCTAAATTTGCAGAATTATTAGGTGAAGTTGTAACGGATTCAACAAAGACTAATCTTGAGATGAGAGTTGCAGCAGAAAACGGTGCATGCAAGGGTAAAAAGGAGTTAGCTACTAAAGCTAAACAGCTAAACCTTGATGCAATCCATGATACAGTACATGAAATGTGCAAGGACGAAGCAAGACATGGATGTGCTTTTGAAGGATTATTGAACAGATACTTCGGAAAGTAATAACAAATTATAGCCCTTAACAGCTGGTAAAACAGTGGTTAAGGGTCTTTTCATGTTCAAAAGATTTAAACCTGATATTCGGATTTTCAAGACTGAAATAAAGATACAAATATACGGACTTTGAAAATATCAATAGAAATCCGGGAGAAAAAGGTGCACTTTTATGTGTAAATATATCTGCTCAAGGAAAAATACCTTGCGAATTGGTTGTAGTTGGTTTGTTATAGTCGATTGAAAGCAAAGCTTTTAAATAAGCAAACAACAATGTTAGGGGCATTTCTTTTTTTAATATTTCATATTGGTAAGTTTTGTGTTAAAATAAAATAGGAATTACACATATGTAATAAAGAACGAAAGATTATGTTAAGTGTAGGAGGATGCTTTATAAATATATTAAATGAACAAGTGTAAAATTTTTCAAAACATCAAATGCAAGTAGGAGTGAGAATATGGAAAGATGGGAAATAGCATTGACTAAATTTCTTGAACAATGGGAATCCGAAAAATATGTATTGGCGGCTATTGCCACAGGAAGTTTTGTTGTAGGAAATAATACAAATAAATCCGACATAGACGTTCAGATAATACTTTTAGATGAAGTTAATTGGAGGGAGCGAGGTAACAAATACGTAGATGGATTTTTGATAGAATATTTTGCTAATCCGGTTAAACAGGTTTATCAGTATTTAGATGATGATTTGGAGTATGGTAATCGAATAAATGCAAACATGTTCTGTATTGGAACGGTTATGTTCGATAAGGTGGGTATAACATCTGAATTAAAAAGAAGAGCAAAAGAGGATTTAGAAAAAGCTTTACTCGAAGTAGATAAAACTTCTTTAGAAATGATGAAATATGGAATTTGGGATTATTTCGAAGAAATTGAAGAAGCATTTGAAAATAATTCTCCCTACTTTAATTATTTATATTATTCATATTTAGATCTTTTATTGGAAAGGTATAGTAAATTTCTAAAGATAATACTACCCGCAAAATATAAAGTTTACAAGTTCCTTAAGGATAAAGAATATCGTCAAAAGTATAATATTAATGATTTTCCAGATGAAAAATTTAAAAGCAAATTTTTAGAATGCATTGAAGAACAAGATAAAGAAAAACGTTATAGATTGATATTAGAACAAAAGAATTATGTATTAGAAAAAATGGGTGGATTTGATATTAATGGATGGAATTTGAGGTCACCATTAACTATAAAATAAAGTATCAGGCAACTAATAATGGCTTGCCGTTTAGGGTTTATTTGGGTAATATCAAACGGTGCATTTCATAGTTTCTTGCTAAGACGAACCAAAGGACGACCTTTCCTATTGAAGGTCAGTCTCCAAAATTTCATGTGTGGTGTGAACTAGAGATTATTTATATTTTGTATAGGGGGCTATAGAATGAGCTGTATAATGTGTGAAAAGCAAAAAAGTATTAAAGATGACCCATATTTTATAATGGAACTTGAAACAGGATATGTAGTTTTGGGATGGTATCAGAGGTTCAAAGGATATACTGTTTTCAATTGTAAAGAGCATGGTCCTGAATTACACAACTTAGAACATTCTTTTAAGATTAAACATCTTGAAGAAATGTCTATAGTAGCAGAGGCTGTTTATAATATATTTAAACCTGATAAGATGAATTATGAACTACTTGGAAATGGATGTCCTCATATTCATTGGCATTTATATCCGAGGGTAAAAGGTGATACTCCTATAATTAGCTCGGTATATCAATTGTCAAATGAGGAATTGTTTGATGAATCTACAAGACCGGATGAGAAGCAGAGAAAAGAATTGAAGGAAAAGATTAAAAATGAAATTGAACGTCTACTTTTAAAATAATCTTATGCTAGCTTGAATATATTCATATTTTGATTATATATGCGTAAGATTAGCGAAAAATAACAAAGTTGCAATTTCAACGCAAAAAGGAATAATTTTCAAAAAATTATTAAAAAGTGCATACTATTGAGAAATCGGATACTTTTATTGAATTTTAAATTAATATTTATTCAATATTTGAGTTTTCATGATTCAACTTATATACTTCAATGATACAATATATGCATATGCCTGAATTTTGGTCTTAATTAAAAAGCAATCATGGGACGGACCTTTCCAATTGAAGGTCTGTCCACATATAGTTCCTTCAATGAATTGAAAAGATAGCTTTTATATAAGCAAGTAACAATATTAAGGAAATATTTCTCCTTTTATCGTGGAATATTGGAAGATTTTGTGTTAAAATAGATAGTGAATTATGCATATATTTAATTATATAAAACAATGCATATCTAAGAGGTGTAAAATCATGAATTACTTGGATTATCAAATAACCGGAGACTTAATTGGGGATATAAAAGGATATTTTTCTAAATTTAACAGTGAGGATGTTTATAGGCATACAATGGATGTTGTTAATGAATTACTCTACATTAAGAAACTTTATGGAAGCATAGAAGAGGGAAGCTTAATTGCTTGTTATTGCCACGACTTGGGTAGAGTCGTTAGAAATGATGAAATTCTTGATTTTTGTATTGAACATGGTATTGTGATTGACGATGAAGAGCAAAAACTGCCTACCATATTGCATCAAAAGGTTTCTTGCTTTATAGCTGAATCTGTATTTAAAATCAAGGATAAATCAGTTTTGGATGCAATTAGGTATCATACGACATCAAGAAAATATCCTAGTAAAACTGAAATAGAAGTGTTTTTATCAGATAAGATGAGCTGGAATGAGGTTGGTTACATAGAAACAGCAAATAAAATTAAGGATATCTTAGTTGAATCAAAAGAAAAAGCAGTATATTACTACTTAAGTGGTTTAAACGACAAAAAGAATTCTTTATATCTATATCATACTGATTCAAAAGAAGCATACGAATATTTTAAACAAAATATCCAATGAATCAAAGAAAGGATTATTATTTCATAGGGGTGTTTTATGGGAAAAGCTAAAGCCATTGTCTTTGATTTATTTGATACATTGCTTCATGATATTGATTTTGATATTAATCTGGGTTTATTGTATCTACATGAAAATGTTTTATCACCAAATACTGATAAAGTTGAATTTCTAAATTATGCAGCTACATATTGGAAAGAACTTTATGATAAAAGATGCGAAGATAATTCTGAATTAGAATTTGAAGAGGAACTTTTAGATTTTAAAAATAAATATGGATTTAAAGTGAATTATCCGATAGAAGAAATTTTATATAGTTGTGCATTAAAAATAAATGCTGCGGAATTATTTAATGATACTATTTCTACATTAGAGCAACTTAAGTTATTAGAAATTCCAGTTTACTTATTAAGTAATTCCATATTTAAAAAGAATGTAATGAAAAAGTTTATTAATCAATATGATATAGAAAAATACTTTGTTAATATATATTTTAGTGCTGATTATAAGATAAGGAAGCCACATAAAGATTTATTTAAAATTGTATTTGATGATATTAAAAAGTTGTAGATGATAAAATTGAATTAACAGAAAACGACAAATAAGATTTTACAGTTTT
>DAIUCB010000088.1:0-10098 GCA_036846385.1 Bacillota bacterium
CATTTTTTTGTCTAAATTTATGGGTTCATTATACAACAAAGCTCAGATTTTATCAATATGCTTGATTGCAGTAAATGGAGGGGAATAAGAAATTGTCCGCCTGTTGAGTCAGGTGATGATATAACCGCTTATGATTTATATAATGATAAAAATTATATAAAAATATATGAAAAAAGATCAATAGCAGCAATTATGTATAATGGAGAATACAGTTATTTTAAGATACCGGAGAATACTTATTCAAATACAAAAGCTCTGATGAAAAATTCTAAGTCTGTCGGAAATAGTATAGTAGAAAAATTCGGATATATTAATAGTTTTGATAAAGAAATCAAAACTATAGTTTTTGAAGAGGTTTTGTGGATTAATGAGAAAGACACCGAACTTCTAAAAAAATATGGCTATGATGAATCGGATCTAACGAATGGTTATATTGTTCACAACGAATATATTGATTTAAAGGAATTTACATTAAATGATAAAAGCTTGCAGATATTATTTCCGGGCAAACAGTCAGAATTTAGAGGAAATGTATATGATACACTTGAATCAATAATTGATGAAGGCAAGGTTAATGACAAAAAGGGTATGTTTTGCATGATAAATATTGAAAACGGAAAAGTAATATTAATCAAAGAAATTAAATGGTCATAAATATTGTTCATTTAGTAACCAAACATATTGAAATACTTAGAAAGGTTAAGTGAAAATTTAATGAAAAAAGTATTGTTTTCTATTTTGATAATATTGATATTATCAATTTTAATATTTAGCTACAACTATAATAGCATAAGTAAAGAGCAAAATAATTATATATATATTATAAATGAAGATAAAATAACCTGTACTATCACTGATTATATAGGGAACGAAAAAAATATTATCATACCTGACAAAATTGGCAAATTTGATGTAACAGCAATCGGAAGCAATGCATTTTCACAAAAACAGCTGACAAGCATTAAAATTCCTGACACTGCAATAAATATCGGGGAAAATGCATTCTCAAGCAATAGTTTATCAGGTGTAGTTATTCCCGACAGAGTTAATAGTATTGGGAAATTTGCATTTAATAATAACAAGCTAAAAAATATTACATTGCCAAACAGTGTAAGCAAAGTAGAAAAATACGCATTTTCCAATAATGAATTAGATAGCATAACTTTATCTGAAAATATAACAAAAATAGAAGCTAATACATTTGCATGCAACAAACTGACGAGTATAATAATACCTGATAGTACAATAATTATTGAAGAGTCCGCCTTTGAGAACAATGAATTAACAGCTGTAACTATTCCGAAAAAACTTCAAGCTATTGGTAAATCAGCCTTTAAGGATAATAAGCTGGCAAGCTTAGAACTTCCTGACAATTTAACGAAAATAGAAAAATACTCCTTTGCATTTAACGGCTTAACCGGTATAAAAATTCCTGACAATGTATCGATTATTGAAGAATCGGCATTCAGAGATAATCAGCTTGAAAGTATAGTATTGCCTAAAGGTGAAATAACTATTGAAGCTTATGCATTTAATAATAATTGTATAACCTCCGTTAATGAAATTGATACAAATGGCTTGATATATAAAATAAATAATGACGGGACATTAGATTTTTCTAAAATAATATCATACGGAGGCGAATCTAAAAATATTGATTTTATACCAAGCGGTGTAACAACTATTGGAAAATATGCATTTGCAAACAGCAATCTATTAAGCATTACATTACCCGAAAGTGTAATTGCTATCGAGGAGGCAGCATTTGAAGAAAATAATCTCACAAGTGCGGTATTTCCTAAGAATATAAAAAAATTAGGTAAGCTCGCATTTAATTCCAATAAACTGTCTGATGTTATATTACCTGACAGCTTAACAAGTATAGGCTTTGATGCGTTTATACGTAATGGAAATCTCAACGAAATAATATTGCCGGGAGAAAAAGGCGAAAAATGGATTGATAAATATGGAAAAACACATTTGTCGGGAGACAGGGTAACCATTATTAATAACAGCTATGATAAATAAAGATTTCTGCTAATGGGCAAATAACTTACCGATTTGGTATGCATATATCTAGTTTACAAAAAATACAAATTGGACAGCTGGGGATGTACCTTAAGTAATCCACTTGAAATCACTCATTTTTATCCTTATGAATATACAATATAAAATGGGACAGTTGAAGTACGTCCCCACTATTATACGTCCCCACTATTATAATTTTGTAGCATAATACTTATATTTGAATATATTTATATACATAACATAAATTTGAATATATAGATACAAGGGGGCGTTTTATAATTGTATGATTGGAATTTTCCATATTCAAAATGTAATTATGTAAACATATGTAATGCATTGCCTGAAGCAGATAAAATAACTCAGCCAGGGTTTTTAGATGTCATGGTATTTAATGAACTTGGAGCACCAATGAAAAATGCAATAGTAACAATATTAATATTGGATAGGTTAACCGGAGAGGCTCCAATTCAAATTGGAGTGACAGATGCAGAAGGTAAGTCACCCCGCTTTACAGTGCCGACATCATATGCCATAAGCAATCTAATAGGACAGAATTTTAATTTTACTACCTATAACGTAAGGGTAGAAACTGTAGGATATTATTCAGCACAGACAAATAATGTACGCTTTTATCCGGGAATAATATCTACATTAACTTATCCTATGAATCCTATACCAATAAAAATTCCTGGGGTAAACCTTGAACAAATAGTTAATCTTCCACCGTCTAAATTTGATTAGTACTATCTATAAAATAATTATTGGACTCGTTCAGTTAAAGTTGAAAATAGGGGCTTTAGATATGATATAGGTGATAAATTATTATTGTATGAGAGAACTGAGAACAAATACTTGTTTTGTAGAAATTAGTTTTAACTTAATGAAATTGATTCATCTGTTATTAACACTAAGAGAGATAAACAGCAGCTTTGATTGCTTTGATTGTGATGTTCAATCAAAAGCAAGAAGACAAAAAGCTGTTTTCTTTTTTTGTAGATGTATAATTCGATTTATGATATAATTATATTCCATACAAATTAACTTAGCAGGATAATTATATTAATATAGATTTTGGAGGGAATATGGATTTATTGAATGGTTTAAATGAAAAGCAAAGGGAAGCAGCCGAGCATGACAAGGGACCGATATTGGTAATAGCCGGAGCAGGTACCGGAAAAACCAGAGTACTGACACATAGAATAGCAAATCTAATCAATACCGGAAGGGCGAAACCGTGGGAGGTATTGGCGATAACCTTCACAAATAAAGCCGCAAATGAAATGAAGGAAAGGATAGGACAGCTTATTGATTATTCTATTGATAAAATGTGGATTGGTACCTTTCACTCCATATGTGTACGAATATTAAGGCGTGATATAGAACGATTAGGCTATGAAAAAAACTTTGTAATATACGATTCAGATGATCAAAAAACTCTCATAAAGGATTGTATCAAGGAAATGAACCTTGATACAAAAACCTATAATGCAAATGTAATAAGAAGTATAATCAGCAATGAAAAAAACAATCAAAATTCACCCGACAGCTTTATTGCGGAAAACTATGGCAACTATAATCTGAGAAATACGGGAGAGGTGTATTCCCTATATGAAAAGAAATTAAAAATAGCCAATGCCCTTGACTTTGACGATCTAATTGTCAAAGCTCTGAAGCTTCTTCAAACAAATGAGGATATTTTAGAAAGCTACAGGGAAAGATTTAAATATATTCTGGTGGATGAGTATCAGGATACTAACAATGTTCAGTACAAGCTTGTTAAGCTTCTGGGTAAAAAAAGCACAGGAGAAAGCAATGTATTTGTCGTAGGAGATGAGGATCAGTCTATTTACGGCTGGAGAGGGGCTGATATAAACAATATCCTTGATTTTGAAAAGGATTTTGAAGGAGCTAAAATTATCAAGCTTGAAAAAAATTATCGTTCGACAAATGTAATTTTAAATGCCGCAAACGGAGTAATTAAGAATAATTGTCAGAGAAAAGGTAAAAATCTATATACAGACTATGAATGCGGAAATCTGGTTAAGCTAATAGAAAATGACAATGAAAAGGAAGAGGCATTTATGGTTGCTGCTTTAATTAGAAAGGAGCACACTCAAAATAATGTAAATTATTCGGATATGGCAGTTCTCTACAGAACAAATGCTCAATCAAGAGCATTGGAGGAAGGTCTGATACGTGAGGGTATACCCTATAAAATCGTTGGAGGTCTTAAGTTCTATGGGAGAAAGGAAATAAAGGATATTATGTCATATCTGATGCTTATACAAAATCATAAGGACGATATAAGCTATAACAGAATAATAAATGTTCCAAGGAGAAAGATAGGACAAAAAACCATCGAGATTATAAGTCAGCATGCAGCCGATGACGAGGTATCAATGTTTGAGGCTTCCTATGATACTGATGATTTAGGATTATCCAAAGCAGCGACGCAAAGTGTGCAGGACTTTGTAGCCATGATGGAATTGCTGATGATTAAAAAGGACATTATGCCTTTGAGTGAATTTATTGAGGCGGTTTATGAGGATACAGGCTATAAAACTATGCTTGCGGAGGATACAACCATTGAAGGAAGAAGCAGAGTAGAAAATATAAATGAATTTTTATCTGCAGCGAAGGATTTTGAAGAAAGATATGAAGAAAACAGTCTGGAGGATTTTCTGTCACATACCTCATTGCTGGCAGATGTCGATAAAACAGATGAAACACAAAAAGAATGTGTTACTCTTTTGACGGTACACAGTGCAAAGGGACTTGAATACGATACTGTATTTGTTACAGGACTTGAGGAAGGTATGTTTCCTATTATTCATCAGGATGATAACGAGGATGATACAGAGGAGGAAAGAAGGCTGTTTTATGTTGCGGTAACAAGGGCAAAGAGGATGCTGTACATTACATATGCAAATGAAAGAATCATATTCGGCAGCCATGAATCCAGGATAAAATCAAGATTCATAGATGAAATTCCCAAGGAATGCTTCGAAGAAAACTCACCTCAGGCAATAGCGGATAAAAAGCTGAAGCAGCTAGACAGAAGCAAATCCTTTAAAAAAGACTCATCATTTAACGAAAATGAAGAGGATGGCAGCTACTCATTTTTAGAAGCAAAAAATAAAAACCTATTTAAAGGCGGTCTCAGCTTTGGAAGCAGCAGTGATAACAGTATAAAATCAGATACTCAGCCAAAGCTGAAATCAGATAAAATAACAGCAGGCGATAAGGTTTTGCACAAGGCATGGGGTGTAGGAACTGTAGTTCAGCTTACACAAGAGGGAGATGATCAAAAAGCCGTCATTGCCTTTGAAAGCAAAGGAATTAAAACAGTTATGTTAAGCTACGCACCTATAGAAAAAATATAATTTTGGAGCAGGAACATGGATAATAAGCTATCTATAATGAAGGAAAAGGTTGAAATATTAAATAATGCAGCAAAAGCATACTATCAGGAAAACAGAGAAATAATGCCTAACATAGAATACGACAAGCTATATGATGAGCTGCTGGAGCTGGAAAGGGAAACAGGCATTACTCTGTCGAACAGTCCCACTATTCATGTCGGTTATGAATTGCTAACCAGCTTGCCCAAGGAAAGGCATGAAAGATTTATGCTGTCATTGGATAAAACAAAGGAAATCACAACATTAAAGGAATGGCTGGGCAGTGAAAAGGGTGTGCTCTCATGGAAATTAGACGGTTTAACAATCGTTATGACCTATAAGGATGGCGCTCTGGTTAAGGCAGTAACCAGAGGCAACGGTGAGGTCGGTGAGGTAATTACAAACAATGCAAGAGTATTTGTTAATATTCCTGTCAATATTTCATTTAAAGGTGACCTGATTTTAAGGGGTGAAGCTGTAATCAGATATTCAGATTTTGAAAAAATAAATAATGAAATCGAGGATGTTAATTTAAAATATAAAAACCCCAGAAATCTATGCAGCGGTTCGGTAAGACAGCTGAATAACGAAATTACATCAAGGCGTAATGTACATTTCTTTGCATTTTCCGTTGTAAAAGCAGAGAACTTAAGCTTTGACAATTCAAGGGCAGCTCAGCTGAATTGGTTAAGAAAGCAGGGCTTCGAGGTTGTTGATTTTAAAGAGGTAGACTATACTAACCTTGAAAAAACAGTAGAATGGTTTTCGGATAATATTACTAAAAATGATTTTCCGTCAGATGGTCTTGTTCTTTCATTTGATAATATCGCCTATGGCGAAGCATTAGGTTCAACAGCAAAGTTTCCCAGAGATTCAATAGCCTATAAGTGGCGCGATGAATTGAGGGAAACAAAATTACTTGAAATAGAATGGAGCGCCTCTCGTACAGGACTTATTAATCCGATAGCCGTATTTGAGCCTGTTGAGCTGGAGGGAACTACAGTTACAAGAGCAAGCGTACATAACATCAGTATATTAGAGGGCTTGGATTTAGGGCTTGGAGATACAATAAAGGTATATAAGGCAAATATGATTATACCTCAGATATCAGAAAATCTGACGAGAAGCGGAGCGGTAAAAATACCTGACAGCTGTCCTGTATGTGGAGGAAAAACAACGCTGAAAAATGAAAATGATGTAAAATCTCTGTATTGTACAAATGATGAATGCCTGGCAAAGCAAATAAAATCCTTTACACATTTTGTCAGCAGAGATGCAATGAACGTGGAGGGCTTGTCAGAGGCTACAATTGAAAAGCTTATAGCGAAAGGCTTAATAAAAGAGCTTGCAGATATATTTCATATAGAAAAATATAAGGACGAAATTGTTAATATGGAGGGCTTCGGAGAAAAATCCTTCAGCAATCTAGCTGCCTCGGTAGAAAAGGCCAGAAAAACAACACCGGCAAGGCTTTTATACAGCCTGGGCATAGTAAATATAGGATTGTCAACTGCTAAGCTAATATGCAAGAAATTTAATAATGATTGGAATTCCGTACAAAATGCCACATATGAGCAGTTAATCGAAATTGACGGCATAGGAGATGTAATGGCAAATGCCTATCTGGCCTTCTTTAAAAATGAAAAAAAGAAAATCATAGTAGAGGATATACTAAAGGAAATAGAATTTGAAAAAGCAGAAGAGGCAAAATCTGAGCAAATCTTTGAAAATACGAATTTTGTAATAACCGGTTCAGTTGAGAAATATAAAAACAGAGATGAATTAAAGGAAATTATAGAGGAGAGAGGCGGCAAGGTGACAGGCTCCGTCACCTCAAATACTAGTTATCTGATAAACAATGACAATTTGTCAAATTCATCTAAAAATAAAAAGGCAAAGGAGCTTGGTATTCAAATAATAACTGAAAATCAATTTATTGAATGGCTTGAAAAAGGAATAAAGCCATAGAAATAGCGGAACTTATAAAATCCGAGGGACATATGTCCCCCGAAAGCCATGCATATTGGATATTTTATTTCGTTTAAATCAGCTTCATCTCAATTGTATCCGATCTGAAGCCAAGAGACTTGTAGAATTCGATGGTGCTATAGTTTTCGTAGGATACAGTAACAGTGATGTTTATGCAGCCGTTATTCTTCAACCATTCGAGATGTTTATTCATAAGATATTTGCCTATTCCTTTACCGCGAGCTTCCTCCAAAACATGAAGAGAATGGGGTTGACCGCTGTTTCCTTCAAATGCAGATACACAATAGCCGAGAATTTTTCCATTTTCGGAATTTTCAGCTATTGTAATTTTTAAATGGTTATAATCAAGGGGCGCAAAGGAATTCATTCTTTCCTCGAAGATCACATCAGAATATTGCTTTCCAAAATATTCTGATTTTTTTTCATGGTAAATTCTGTTTTTTTCCCATAGCTCCTTTATAATTTGAATTTGATCAAAGGTTATATCTTTATATATAATCATACATTACTCCTTTTGGGAATTATCTTAGATTAGCTTTGAATTTTCACGGTGAATAAGTACTCTAATAGTTCAATGGATATATTCTAAAATTCTATCAGCTAAATATTACCATATTATACATTAAAAATCAATCAATTTACTTTATCTCATAGATAGATTATTAAAACGGCTATTTACATAAAATTATATTTTATGTTATACTGAAAACAAATTGATTTAGCCTCATTAACAATTAACTTAAGCTGTCTGATATATCAGATAAAAAACAACAATAAGGAGTATAAAAATGAAACAAGCATCAGAAATGATAGAAATTATAAAGCATCAAGAGGAAATGCTTAAATTTGATTCCTTCAATGAAAGTGTGGCACTTGAATTAGGTCTTGCCTGCATAAATGAAGCAAAGGAGCTAAATGTTCCGATTTCAATTGAAATAACCATGAATAATTCAACCTTATTCTATTACAGGTCAGAGGGAACAAGCGAGCATAACAGAGATTGGCTGAGAAGAAAAACTAATGCTGTTAATAAGCTGGATATGAGCTCTTTACAGCTTTATTACTATTTAATTGATGCAAAACGTCAGCTAAAGGAGGATATGTACTTAGACCCAATGGACTATGCAGCCTGCGGCGGAGGTTTTCCTATACGCATAAAGGGAATAGGTCTGGTTGGAAGCATATCTTATTCCGCTCTCCCTCACATAGAGGATCATGAATTTGTCGTGAATGTATTGTCCAAATTTCTTAATGTATCTCTTGATTAAATAACAGCAAATAGCAGCCATCTTTTAAAAATAAGGATGGCTTTATTTTAATATTATATTGCTGCTAATTATTTGCTGCATCAAGTGAGTATCAGTCGTAAATAGTAATTTCAAAGTTAAATATTACAATATTCTCATTAAGATATTAAAATTAGTTAATGTTTTTTTAAAAATAGTATGTTATTATATAAAAAACAAAAGTAGGGGGTTTGGGCAAGTGAACAATAATATAATGCATCTTAAAGATTTGCAGAAACCTAAAGAATATAGCGTTGTTTCATTGTTCTCGGGTGCAGGCGGTCTTGACATGGGATTTGAGAATAAAGGATTTAAAATAATATGGGCAAATGATATAGATTTAGATGCTTGTGAAACGCACAGAGCATGGTCTAAAGCAAAAGTAGTATGTGGAGATATCAGTAAAATCGGATTTGAAAATATCCCCAAAAGTGATATAGTTTTAGGGGGCTTTCCCTGTCAAGGTTTTTCATTAGCAGGACCTAGAAAAATTGATGATAAGAGGAATTCTCTATACAGATATTTCGTAAAATTATTAGAGTTAAATCGGCCGTTTGCTTTTGTAGCAGAAAATGTTAAAGGAATTTTGACATTAGGCGAAGGAGAAATAATAACAGCAATTTTAGAGGATTTTTCTGAGAAAGGATATGACGTTTATCCGTGTCTTGTAAATGCAGCAAATTATGGTGTACCACAGGATAGATGGAGAGTATTGATGATAGGTTTTAGAAAAGATTTGTGTATTAAAAGCTTTGAGTTTCCTGAACCATTTAATTATATAGTGTCACTTCAAAAATCACTAAAGGATATACATAATCCGGATGCTCATGATATATGTAATGCATCCTATTCTTCAAGATTTATGAGTCGTAATAGAAAACGAAATTGGAATGAAGTCAGTTATACTATACCTGCTATGGCAAAACAAGTTCCTTTACATCCCTCAAGTCCTGATATGGAGAAAGTATCAGCGGATATATGGGTTTTTGGGCAAAAAGGGAATACGCGAAGATTTAGTTGGCAAGAATGTGCAGCAATACAGACATTTCCAAAAAACATGCACTTTTCAGGAAATCTTACCAGTAAATATAAACAAATCGGAAACGCTGTTCCGGTAAAATTAGCCGAAGTAGTTGCTTCAACTGTTAAAGAAAAATTAGATAAATATTTTGTCTATAAAAATATGAGTTTGGAAGTGTAGTTATGGCTATACAATCAAAAAATGGAAAGGCATTTGAATATGCTTGTTTAATAGGATTTAAAAGGTTTTTGGAAGTTATTAGTAATACTGTTTTATTTTTATATGTCGAGGCTGTAATTATAGCACAAAACGATTATTAGTCGTTAAGTATGGATTTAAGGGGTAGAATGGAAAATGCAGCTATGGCAGCAGT
>DAIUCB010000089.1:0-10003 GCA_036846385.1 Bacillota bacterium
CAAGCTTTTATAAAGCTTTACAACCTCCAGATATTGGTCAGAAATAATATATAGGGCATTTGGATTTAAATCGGAAAAATTATTGTAGCAAAAACAATAATTATTGATAAAGTCCTCAAGAATCAGCTTGTTGTCTGTGTCGATAGACTCAAGATGCTCAGAAATATCGATATAAGCTTTTTGTACCATGCTTATTAATTCGGGACTCATCATCCTGTAGCAGTTTCTCTCTGTATCAGCGCCGTCATAACGATTGAGATCTACAGTCTGTCCTATTACTATACCATCTTGAATTAATGCGTGATATCCACAGGTGCACTTGAGCACCCCCGAAGTTATCTCCTGATCTTCAATATTGCAATTTTCAAGAGAAAGGGAACCCATGCACATAGGGCATGCAAAGTAATTAAGGAAATTCAAGGATACTCCTGATATTCGATGAGGGTGAGTATTTTTTTTACATGAAACTGAGTATATTTCTTCGTTTATTAACTCTAAAGATTTTTTAATTTCAGCCATGTCTTTTCCAAGTATATTTTTCTGGTCATTCATTATAGAAATATAGTCCTTAAGCTCATCGGGATTATCCAGATTACTTAATCTTTTTAATGAGATAATCTTATGTATATCATTTAGCGAAAATTTTAATGACTTCAATTTTATGATAAGCTTCATATCTGCAATGTCTTTTTCATTAAAATAATAGCGGTTATTTTTTACATGAGGAATTATTAATCCTTTATTAATATAATATCTGATTGTTTCTATTGGTAAATTAAAGTACTCACTAAACTCTCCGATTTTCATTTTTCCATTCCTCTTTCTATAGTATACTTTACATAATGTTATTATATCTTAATTATATATGATTTTCTAAATTTGTAAACAAGTTAATAAATTTTGGAAAAACTATCTGCTTGTACTCAAGTGTAATGCATATGTTATACTTTAATAAATTAAATAATTCATTATAAGGAAAGGAGAACAGATATGGTTTCTTTTACCAAGTGGTTCATTTTTTTACTGCCGTTTTGGAGCAGTATAGGGCTTTCATATTTATTTTATAAGAAATCAAAAATGTAGGAGGGAAAAAAATGATTGCGAGTACTATAGTTTTTATCGGCTATATAATAATTCTTATAGCTATTGGTTTGATTACATACTTTAAAACAAAATCTCACTCAGATTACACATTGGCAGGCAGAAGCAACAATAAGTGGATAGCTGCCATCTCAGCAGAATCATCTGATATGAGCGGTTGGTTGCTTATGGGTCTTCCGGGAGCTGCATATTTCTCGGGATTTGCTTCAATTTGGATTGTTATAGGACTAATCTTCGGAACATTGGCAAACTGGGTCTTTATAGGCAATCGTCTTCGTGTTGCTACAGAATCATACAATACGTTTTCTATAACTGAATATTTTGAGAAAAGGGTCAATGATAAAAAAGGACATGTGGCATTGATTTCAGGAATTACAATTATCGTTTTTATGATAATAAATGCATCTGCGGAAATTATAGGAAGCGGCAAGCTTTTAAATGCTACCTTTGGTATTAATTATGAAATTGGAATTATTATCGGGGTTGCGGTTGTTATTGCATATACATATTTGGGAGGCTATATGGCAGTAAGCTGGAGCAATCTTTTTCAGGGTACATTAATGTTTTTTGCCTTGTTGTTTGTACCTATAGCGGTAATTGTCAGAATCGGAGGAGTAGGACCTGTTATTGAATCTCTCTACCAATCGTCTCCTGCTTTTTTCCAATTCTGCAACGGAGAAACCGGTTGGACTGCCATATCTATTGCTCTGGGCGGTCTTGGTGTCGGTGTTTGCTACTTCGGCATGGTTCATGTGCTAACCTGTTTTATGTCTATAAAGCACAGCAGTGAAATTAAGGATTCAACCTTTATTGCTACGACTTGGGTTAGTATTTCAACTTTTGGCGCAGTTATTGTAGGTATGCTCGGCGCATATCTGTTTCCAAATATCGGAGATCCGGAGCAGGTGTTCTTTATGATGGGAAAAGAATACTTCCCGCCATCACTACTCGGACTTTTTGCAGCGGCAGTTATGGCAGCAATTTTGTCATCGGTCAGTGCTTATGTAATAGTTGCTACAGGAGCATTAGGTGCTAATATTGTTAAGAAATTCTCTAAAGAAACTGATGATAAAAAATTAGTCAGAATTGAGAGAATGTCGGTAATTATTATATCATTGCTTGCATTTGCAATGTCATTAAAGCCTGATGTCGTATTCAAGGTTGCCCTTTTAGCTTCGGCAGGCTTGGGCGCAAGCTTTGGACCATTGGTATTATTTAGCCTTTACAGTAAGAGTCTCAATAAAACAGGTGCTATTGCAAGTATTTTGACAGGTCTTATTGTAGTAATCGGATGGTATTATTCCGGTTTATCAAGTTACATATATGAGGTTATTCCGGGATTTATTGCAAGCAGCATATCTTTGATGTTATTCACTAAATTATCGGGAGGAGCGGATCCGGGTACTGTAGCTGATTACGAAGCTTTCCTAACAAAACTTAAAAATAAAGGAGATAACTAAATGTCGTTATTTTTTATTCCATCTGACAGAATCGGTTTGAATTCTTTTCAGAAGAGTATTTCAACAACAAGTAAAGCAGTCAACGAGCTGATAAGAAATAATTGCAGAGTCGGTTGGCATACTAAGCAAGTAGAATTTGATAAAACCGAGATGTGGCCGGAGGGTCATAAATATCAATGCGGTTACAGCGTAGAATCATCAGACATGGTAAAAAGCATTCTCGACTCTCTGGATATTATTTATGAAAAATTTGAATCAGTACCAAAACCGGATTATATCCTTAAAAAGGCTAAAATAGCTTTATACGACGGTATGGGTGCAGGCAGAGAATTTTCGGGACCTCTTGTTGAGGTACTGGAAATGGGAGGATTCAAATATACTTATATCGGCGATAAGGAAATACGCGGCAATGCTCTTATGGATTATGATATTTTCTTAGTTCCCGGAAGCCCGGATGCAGGAGAGTGCTACTATAACGGACTCGGGGATTTAGGCTTTGAAAAAATCAGAAGCTTTGTTTCTGACAAAGGGCATTACATGGGTATATGCGGAGGTGCTTATCTGCCCTTGACATCGTATAATGATAAAAACCATTGTTGGTTGAACATGGTTGAGGCAACGGAATCGCAGGATTTAGATTATTGGCATACAGGCAGCGGATTTGTGCGCTGCAGAATAACAGAAAATGAACATCCTATTTTTACCGGAATTGCGACAGGTTCAACTACCAGCTTAAATTTAGTTTATTGGGAGGGACCATGTATATCCGTCAAAGGGAATGGTGTCAAATCCTTGGCACACTTCGAGCAGCTTCTGGCTACAGGCAGCGACAGCACTAAGCCATACTGGAATATGTTTGACAATGATATGGCTTCTCAGGCAGTCCATAATTATTACAATCCATTAACAAAGGAATGCTTTGACAGACTTGTTGCAAATACTACGGCCTTTGCAGAAGCAGATTATAATGGCAACAAGGTCCTTATGTATTCTCCGCATCCTGAAATGGGCAATGTCGGATATGGACCAAGAAAGGACAGTTTGAATTTTCAGTTGATATATAATGGCTTATTTTATTTGTCTGCTGAATAAATATTCTGAAGAGAAGCTAAGCTTAGGTTATTCAATACCTAAAGCTTAGCTTTTTTATATATGCAGTAAAGTGATTTGGCGAATTGCTTTCAACATCATAGTATATTAAAATGAATGTATGGTACAATCCGGGTTTATATTCTATTAATTATCAGTAAGGTACTACCTAAATAATTTGGATTGTGGTAATATATATGTATAAGGCAGCTGTTATTATGTTTGCTTATAAGCAATCGTATGTTCAAGATAAAGTAAATAAACTCCTAAATAATCTATAAGGTGGTAAAAAGTATGGATGAACTGATAATATTGAGTCCGGGTAAAACAACCTCTATAAACTTAGCAATTCAGCTTGAGGAGGTTTTCGGAAAATATGTAAAAATTCAACCTTTTTGTTTGTCAGATGACTTGGATTTCGATATATCAAATACACTCGTTGTTTTATCATCACCTCAAATAATAAATCAAAGGATACAGGAATTGATCGATAATGGTATGAATTATGTCTTAGCCCGAAGAGTTATTCATCACAGGCATATTTCAGAGCTGTTGGATATTACCAAGGCTACAGAGGTTTTGCTTGTAAATGACAGGGCAGAAACAACATATCAGGCAATAGAGCAGCTACAGGCTTTGGGAGTAAATTATATTAAATATTACCCTTATTACCCCGGTATTTCCTCATATCCAAAGCTTGATATAGCAGTTACAGTAGGAGAACTGCACCTGGTTCCCTATGAAGTAAAAAAAGTAATAAATATAGGTACGAGGCAAATAGATATTACCACCTTGGCAGATATTGCAAGAAGGCTTGGATTAATGGATGTTTTGGGAGACAGTCTTTCTTCGCAATATATCAATGAAATAATAAGACTCCTGAACAGAATAAACGATAATGCAAAGGATATGAAAATTATCAGCAGCAGATTGGAAACTGTTGCAAATTGTCTGACAAAGGCAATAATATATACCAATAAGGACGGAGTTATAATAGTCAGTAATCAAGAGATGTATAATCTTTTGGGTCGTACTGACACACAGGTAATCGGAGAAAATATTAAAAATATATTACCTGAAATCAAAGAGATAAAGGGACATGAAAAAACTCATATTATTGTAGTACACGGCAACTCATTGTTTGTTACGTCAAAAGTAATAGAAAATTGCGGAAGTGAAGACGGAATAATATATACCTTTGAAAAAAGTGCCGAAATAGAAAAAAATGAACATGAAATACGAAGAATTACTACAAAGGTAAGCCGGGAAAAATATTATACATTTGATGATAATATTTATGAAAGCAATGAAATAAAGAGTCTCATAGATAAAGCTAAAACCTATGCGATATCAGATTCCACTATTTTGATTCAGGGAGAAAGCGGAACCGGAAAGGAATTGTTTGCTCAATCGATTCATTCGTTATCCGGGAGAGCATCCGGTCCATTTGTACCGGTAAATTTTGCATCAATGTCCATGTCTTTAATTGAATCAGAGCTATTCGGATATGAAGAGGGATCTTTTACAGGAGCTATGAAGGGTGGAAAAAGAGGGCTTTTTGAGGAGGCACATGGCGGTACTATATTTCTTGATGAAATAGGAGATGCATCTATGGAGTTTCAATGTACACTGTTGAGAGTTATTCAGGAGAGGCAGGTCAGAAGAGTTGGGGGAATAAAGGAGATTCCTGTTAATGTAAGAATAATTGCGGCTACAAATAAAAATTTAACAGATGAAATAAAAAAGGGCAAATTCAGGTCGGATTTATATTATCGGCTTAATGTTTTGCCTTTGAAATTACCGAGCTTAAGGGAAAGAAAATCGGATATTAAAGTGCTTGCAAATTATTTTTTGAAAAAATACAGTAATGGGAAAATATCTGATATTAGCCAAGTTTTAGACGATGAAGCAAAAAGCTTATTATTCATATATGATTGGCCGGGAAATATAAGGCAGTTGGAAAATACTATGGAGTATCTGGCTATTATCGGATCAAGCAAATGTATCGGCAAGAAAGAACTCCCGGAATATATTACAGAAAGCATTTATAATAATGAAAATACTATTGTAGCCGATTTGCTTGGCAAGGATATGGTATGGATATTAAGAAAAATAAATCAGTACGAAAGCTTAGGCAGGAGGCATCTGGCAGAGCTTGCCACTAAGGAAAATATCCAATTGAAAGAAGGTCAAATAAGAAGTTTGTTAAGAAATGCAGAAGAGCTCGGACTAATTGAGGCAAATATCGGAAGACAGGGAACGATGCTAACTAAAAAGGGTTATTCAGTTATGTCTTTAGTATGTAATAATGGGATATAATTTAAACAAAAAGGGATAAAAATAAGCCCAAATAGGAGGCTTATTTTTATCCCTTTTTGTAAATTTCGGGATTTTTATATGGCATGAAATTTGCTATACAGATGGTATCATTTATTTGCTTAAAATAGCTTATTTAAATTTATGGGGGTGACATAATGATACTTGGAATTATGGGAGGAATGGGTCCTGCCGCTACCTGTAATCTGTTTGCAAAAATAATAGAGTTTACTGATGCAGTCAAGGATCAGGAGCATTTACATATTGTAATAGATAACAATACACAAATACCGGACAGGACACAATTTATATCCGGCTTTGGCGAAGATCCGAGGATAGAAATGATTAGGTCAATTTTGAAGCTGGAAGCAATGGGGGCTGATTATATCGCTATACCTTGCAACACTGCACACTATTTTTATGATGATTTTGTAAAGTATTCAAAGGTTAAAATAATTAATATGATCTATGAAACAGCTGTGTTTTTAAAGGAAACGAAACCTGATATAAATGAATATATGCTGTTTGCAACCATAGGCACATATATTTCCGGAATTTACAGCAAGGTATTTAGCGATTTAAATTTAAAAATAAAGGAACCGGACGAGAAAGACAAACATATTCTTATGGACTGGATATACAGGGTAAAATCATCGAAATATAATATAAATAAGCTTGAATTTGATGCATTGACCGAAAAATATGTACATAAAGGTGATATTCCGATAATTTTAGGCTGTACGGAGCTGCCCCTATTGGCTAAAAGATTTAATTCTGAAATTAATTTTATTGATCCGGCTTCGATATTGGCTAAATTCTGCGTAAAGCTTGGGCAAGAAAAAAAGTGAGATAGCTGCTATCTCATTTTTTGTTTGCATATTATAAATATGTTTGTTAGAATTAAGATTAAAAGGGTATACTAATACCAAATTTGTGGTAATCAGATAATACAAGCTTATAGGAAATATTATATTTATAATTAACTTAATTGATTTAAGTTTTATATAATTAGAAAAGGGAGAATAGATGAATAGAATTGATAATAGATTGGCCGATGGGTTAAGACCTGTAAAAATAACAAGAAATTATTTACTTCATCCGGAAGGTTCGGTTTTAATAGAGGTTGGGAATACAAAAATAATATGCTCCGCAATGGTTGAGGAAAGGGTGCCGCCCTTTTTAAAGGGTACCGGAACAGGATGGGTCAGTTCTGAATATTCGATGATACCGGGTTCTACAGGTATAAGAAAGACAAGGGATATTAATAAGCTTAAGATAGATGGCAGAACACAGGAAATACAAAGACTTATCGGCAGAAGCTTAAGGTCTGTAGTTGATTTAAGTCTATTAGGTGAAAGAACACTGTGGATAGACTGTGATGTAATACAGGCGGACGGCGGAACAAGAACAGCATCTATCACCGGTTCATTTGTCGCAATGGTTGATGCTTTAAAAAAGCTCAAGGATAAAAATCTCATTGAGAAGGTTCCGGTAAAAGCATTTGTATCTGCAGTGAGTGTAGGTATAGTTGACAATGAGGAAATACTTGATTTGTGCTATGAGGAGGACAGCGGTGCTTTGGTCGATATGAATATAGTAATGACCGATAAAGGTGAATTTGTAGAAATACAAGGCACAGGAGAGGAATCAACCTTTACATATAATCAATTGACAGATTTGATATCACTTGCATCTAAGGGCTGTAAGGAGCTGTATGAAATACAAAAGTCAGCTCTTGGAGAGGAGCTAAGCGGGGAAGTAGGAAAATGAGAAGGAAAATTATATTATCAAGCGGAAACAGCCATAAGGTAAAGGAAATAAGAGGAATACTGGACTTTTTGCCGGTAGATATATTGTCAAAAAATGATGTAGGTTACAAGGATTTCGACGTAGTCGAGGACGGAGAAACCCTTGAAGAAAATGCATTAAAAAAGGCAATTGAATTAAGCAGGCTCACAGAAGGAATTGTTATTGCAGATGATACCGGTCTGTTTGTTGATGCATTACATGGAAACCCCGGAGTATATTCTGCACGTTATGCAGGCGAGCATGCATCCGATAAAGACAATAATGAGCTTTTATTAAAAAATTTAGAAAATGTTATGTCTGAAAAAAGAACAGCTGAATTTAGGACTGTTATTGCAATTGTCTTGGAAGATGGTCAAACATTTATTGCACAGGGAAGCTGTAAGGGTAAAATAGCATTTTCCCCCAGAGGGAAAAACGGCTTCGGTTACGATCCTTTATTTATAGTAGAGGGAACTGACAGGACCTTTTCGGAAATGACCGACGAAGAAAAAAACAAAGTAAGTCACAGAGCCAATGCATTGTTAAATTTAAGGGAAAAGCTGGAGGGAATATTAAGTGAAGATTTTAGTGGTAAGTGATACTCATGGTATAGTGTTAGAGTCGATTTTCGGGGCTTTAGCCGGGGGAAAGGATATTGATATGATAATACATTGCGGTGATAAATATAATGATGCGGAAAAGCTTTCTAAGCTTGTAGGAGTGAAGGACTTTTTTAGGGTTGTGGGCAATTGTGATTATGATATTAATAACGGAGCTAATTTACTTGATTTTGAAATTGAAAATAAGCGTATTTTAGTTACTCACGGTCATCTGCAGAATGTAAAGGACGGCTTGGATAATTTAAAGAGTCTGGCTAAGGAGAGGTGTGCGGATATAGTATTTTTTGGTCATACTCATATATCTCACAATGAGCTTGAATATAACATATTGTATTTTAATCCGGGCAGTCCGATTTTACCTAAGGGCGGAAAAGCAAGCTATGGCATTGTCGAAATATCAGAGGATAAAATTACGAGCAAAATAGTAAATCTATAACATTACAGGTATGACAAATTTTACCTTGTATCGAAAATAAAGCTGTCATTGGACAGTTTTTTTGTTGACTTAAGAAAATAAAAGATATATAATATAAGCGAACATACGTTTAGTTTAGGTGGTGTAATATGAGCGAATTCAAAATAAAATCTGATTTTAAACCTACGGGTGATCAGCCTGAAGCTATAAATAAGCTTGTGGCAGGACTGAAAAGCAATATGAAATATCAAACCTTGCTTGGGGTAACAGGGTCAGGCAAAACCTTTACCATGGCAAATATTATAGAGAGGGTACAAAAGCCCACCTTGGTATTGGCACACAATAAGACCCTTGCAGCTCAGTTATGTTCTGAATTTAAAGAGTTCTTTCCGGATAATGCTGTAGAATACTTTGTAAGCTATTACGATTACTATCAACCGGAAGCATATGTACCAAGCAGTGATACATTTATTGAAAAGGATTCTTCAATAAATGACGAAATAGATAAGCTGAGGTATTCTGCTACTGCATCTCTTTTTGAAAGAAAGGATGTTATTATTGTGGCAAGTGTTTCCTGCATTTACGGCTTGGGAAGTCCGGTTGATTATGAAAATCTTGTTATATCAATGCGTCCCGGGATGATTAAGGACAGAGATGAAACTATAAGAAAGCTTACTGAAATACAATATAAGAGAAATGATATCAGCTTTACTCGAGGTACCTTCAGAGTGAGAGGAGACACATTGGAAATATTCCCCGTATCCTCCTCCGACAAGGCAATCAGGGTAGAGTTTTTTGGTGATGAAATAGAAAGAATCACTGAAATAAATACGGTTACCGGAGAAATCATAGGCAGAAGAAATCATGTATCGATATTTCCTGCCTCGCATTATGCAACAACAGAAGAAAATATAAAAAGAGCGGTAGAAAGCATCAAGGAGGAGCTGAGTGTCAGACTGAAATATTTCGAGTCTGAAAATAAGCTTCTTGAGGCTCAAAGAATAGAGCAAAGAACTAAATACGATATTGAAATGCTTCAGGAAATGGGATATTGCAGCGGTATAGAAAATTATTCAAGACATATTAACAATCTTAAGCCCGGCTCCAGACCATATACTCTGCTGGATTATCTGCCTAAGGATTTCTTAATGATAATTGATGAATCACATGCTACAATACCTCAGATCAGAGGAATGTATAACGGAGACAAAGCA
>DAIUCB010000090.1:0-9996 GCA_036846385.1 Bacillota bacterium
ATCAGATATTTTTGGCGGATGAAATAAATCGTACATCTCCAAAAACTCAGTCCAGTCTCCTTCAGGCTATGGAGGAAGGAGAGGTATCAACTGAAGATAACCACTATGTCCTGGATAAACCCTTTATGGTATTGGCAACACAAAATCCATTGGAATATCAAGGAACCTTTCCTCTTCCGGAGGCTCAGCTAGATCGGTTCATAATGAAAATATCATTAGGATATCCGGACAAGAGGAATGAAATATCCATATTGAAAAACAGTGATATCATCAGAAATATAAGCGATATATATCCGGTAGCAACAAAGACTGACATACAAGACATCCAGGATGAGGTAAGCAATCTAGCTGCTCATGATGATATCTTGGAGTATATTATTGATATAGCAAACAAAACCAGAAATTGTAATGATTTAAAATTAGGAGCAAGCCCCAGAGCCTCTATTGATTTGTTAAAGGCTTCAAGGGCAAGAGCATATCTGCACGGCAGAAATTATGTGATTCCTGATGATGTGAAGGAAATGGTTGTTCCTGTTTTAAATCATAGGATAATAATATCACCCGAAGCAAGAATGGAAAGAAGGACTACTGAGGAAATACTGCAGGAAATCATAAATAAGATAAGGTGCAAGTGAGATAAATGCGTAGAATAGGAATTGTTTTGTGTTGTTTAATGCTAACAGGAACCGTTTTATTAATAGGAGGAAGACTTCCCTATTTTTTGTTCTATGTCTTTGCGCTTTTTGTGATTATACCTCTTATTCATTCGTTGATTACAATTTCAGGTTTAAATGCAGAAATATCAATTCCGCATAACACCTTATATAAAAATGACACGATAAATATCAATTACAAAATAAAAAACACCTCCCCTTTTTTGATACCATATTTAATAATAGAATGCATGACGGATCGTACTCTGAATCGAAATCCATCAAAATTTATTACCTTTTTACAGGGGAGAACCGTATGCAAGTATTCTGAAGCATTAACACTTCGCAAAAGAGGATATTGTAACGTTGGTGAAATTGAACTGATAGTTCAGGATATTTATAAAATCTATAAATTTAAAAAGAAAATTTTAAATAAAAAATCTCTGCTGGTCTATCCGAAAATCATCCCATTATCTTCCTTTAAAATAGCTTCCGCCGGTTATTTAGGAGAATTTATTGCACTTGACGGACAGCTTGATGACAAAACGATGATGAACAGTCTTAGAGAATATGTGCACGGAGATAATTTAAAATCCATTCATTGGAAGCAGACTGCCAAAAAGGCGCAGCCAATTGTTAAGATATATGACAAGATATCAGACTCCAAGGTGTTGATTTTTATCGATAACAGCGTTAATTCATATAAAGATGATATTGAGGAACGCTTGGAAGACAAAATGGTGGATATAGCACTCAGCATTATAGATTACTATTTCAATAAAAATATAGACTTTAAACTATTTTATCAAAAAAGAAATGAAACCTTTGAAATTAATGGATCAGATGCAGGTGATATCAAGGTATTTCTGGATATATTCGCCAAGCTGAAATCTGACGGAGAATTAATTTTTCATGAGTTTTTAATAAATAATATTGAAGGCGCGGACAGAAATCCTAATGTAATTATAATTACCCCACGTTTGAATAAAGCTATAGGAGCTGCTGCTTTGGAGCTTTTAAGCAGGAATTTGACTCCTTTCTTTTTAACAGTAGGGGACAGAGAAAAAAACACAGGATTTTTGGATGAAAATATACGAAAAAGATTAGTGAAGGAAAATATCTCTGTTTATCCTGTAGATTACTCTGCAGATATAAAAGCTGTATTGGAGTATGAGTATGAATAGATTATTACCTCTTAAAAATTTCATGCTGATTATTATGTATTACATAATAATTTTTTCATTGGTTTATCTTGTAGGTATTATGCTTACTCTTGATTTGCCCTTTACAGGACAAATTCTCACAGTTCTTGTAATAGCAACTTCAGCAAAATTAATTGTTCAAAACAGGAGATCCATTTATATAATTTTTATTATTGCTGTAATCATCAAATTTATTCCTCATTCCACAGCACCGCAGGTCTATATGTTTTTTGAAGGATTCATGAAAGCGTTAAATAATATTTATGAACATCTGTTTATGAATAAGCTTATCCTGTGGGAAAACATACTGTATTTCTGGATTCTTATAATTGCAGTATATTCAATCTGTACCTCCGTTGTAATTTTCATATTAAAACGTGGAATGTGGGCTCTGATACTCATATATATTCCTCTGTTTATATATTATTGGTATGTTAATATACCCCACACTCATTTTGCTTTGACCGTTTTTTTATTTTCATACCTTGTAGTCTACGGACAATTAAAATTAAGCACAGAACAGCGTATAGCAGGTACGTCGCATGATAAGGACCTTTCCAGATTGACTTACTGCTGGTACATGGTAGCATTAATCTATGGTGCATTGATTTTATTAATTGCTTTACTGTTGCCTGCAACTCCTAAGCATATACGCTGGATGTGGATGGAAAATAAAATAAATTCTGTGCTTCCTGAAAATCACTATTTACGTTACATTAACATTGAATACAATAATATGATTGAAAGATTTGATTTTATAACTACCGGATTTCAACAAAATAAGTCTGTGCTTGGAGGTCCGATTTCACCCGGCGATAACCTTATTATGCATGTATATTCGGATGAACCCGTTTATCTGCGTGGTACGATAAGACACCGCTATGACGGAAGCATGTGGGAAACCATAGGAACAAGCAAGACAGAGTATCTTTCGGGAGATACATTTAACGACATACCTATAAATGAAAGAGGTTACTACAATGAAGCAATATTGAGGGTGCAGTTTGAAAAGTATTCATCTTCCACATTGTTCAGTCCTTACAGGACAATCGGTGTACATGCAGAAAACAAAAATCAAATTACTTTGAACAAAGACCACATAATAGAAATTCCCGAAGGAATATATGACGGTGAGGACTATACCGTGAGATTTCTCCGCGCACCTGCATATTATGAGGCCTTGCATACCGGAATCAATAATTCATACAACCGTTTGGAAAACATTGAAGATTATCTGCAGGTTCCCACGGACAGAATAACACAGCGCACTATAGACCTTAAAAATAAGATTATAGCCGGAATAGAAGGAAACTATGAAAAAGCCGCAGCATTTGAAACCTATTTGAGGAATAATTATAACTATACTCTGAAAACCTCTGTTGTTCCTCATGATCATGAGTTTATAGATTATTTTCTTTTTGAGGAAAAAGCCGGATATTGTACCTACTACGCAACAGCTATGGCAATATTTTTAAGATTAGAAGGAATTCCAAGCAGATATGTGGAAGGATATATTGCACATGAATCCTCAGGAGACAATGTATATGAGGTCAGAGAAAATAATGCCCACGCATGGGTGGAAGCATATATCGAACCGGTCGGATGGATTACCTTTGAGCCTACATCATTCTATCCGTCGGTAAACAGAGGACCGAATGATGGCTCGAACAATGATAATGAAGAAACAGCTTCAAAGGACCAGCCGCTTGACGGCTCAGATATGAAAGACAAAAATACATTTTCGGAAGAAGATTCCCAGGAAAATAAGGATAGCGTTACAGATGACAATGATTCCTCGGATAAATCAGATAACGGAACTTCAATAACCAAGCATTTTATGTCAACCGTTATGTTATGCTTAATATTTCTCATAATAATGATTATTATCTTAATCAGGATACTTTGTTATAGAAAAAATGAGCGGCAATTTAATGTTTTATCTGATAATGAAAAGGTGATTATACTTTATCAAAAGCTGTTAAAATTAATTGAAGATTTAGGATACCCTATAAATGATGGTGAAACATACTACGAGTATTCGGACAGAATCAGGTATAGATTTGTTCCGCTAGAAGAGCTTACAGATATATTTGTTAAAACTAAGTATGGAAATATCATTCCCGATGATATTGAATTACATAAATTCACAGATTATCTCAACATCCTTGAAGAACAATTGAAAAAACATTTAGGTACTGTTAAGTACGCTATTAGAAGGTTATTTCATAAAATTTGAGGAATTCAGCAAATATATGAAAAATCTAAACTGCACATAATTTTACGGCTGATGGTATTCAATAGTATTTAGTAATTTTACAATATTTACATTATCAAAATCTGTTTTATATAGCTCCATTGTAATATTTAGTGACCTGCTTTCTGAAACCTGGATTTTAGCTGTTACTTTCACTGTTTCAGCGTTTGATGCACTAAGGCAATTTTCTGTTTTATAAGTGTAAGACATACCTGAATTAGTTACGCCGGTGTTTCCTAAATTTCTGGGTTTTTTAGAATCAGCAGCAATCGTCAGCGTCAAACTGTCATTTGATTGTCCGTATGAATATTCTGTTGAATCCGTTGCTTTAGGTATAAACATGCTGGGAATACGCATAATACAGTAAGATTTAGCATATTGTCCTATTAAAGAGCTTTGATATTCTACAGAATATGTTTCTAATATCCTGCATTGTCCGGAATTGTCGGAAATCTCGACAAAGACTTCTCTTCTTGAAGATCCTATTTCCCTAAGATTTAACGTTTCCAATATCGTGTCCTGTAAGATATCAGGACTGAATGAGTCTGAATCTTCTACGGAGATCTCTATAAAAATAATGTAATCAATAGTTTTGCCATCAGACATATCTAATTTATATATGCAGTAATATTGCGTGGGATTTGAAATTGAATATGCACAAATTATATTTGAATCTGTTTTAATTTTTAAATTTGTATCTGTCGTATTAACATTATGGTTTTCTAAAATTTTTATATATAATTTTTCAAAAGATTCTGATGAGGGATTTGTACTGTCTTGGAGAATTGTTTCGGGGTAGTAGGTTTCAATGGCATTTAATCTGACTTTGCATTCATCCGGCACTTTTAGATATATATATTTATTGACCATAGATGAATCTTTAAAATCTTTGAATTCATCAGCTTTTAACGGAACCGGAGCAATAAAATTCAAAACTGACGGGTTATCTAAAATAGGCATATGTTTAGTATCATTGTTTTGTGTTGAATTTTTATCGTTATTTGAGCAAGAGCATATAAAAGTTACAGTAATCAAAATCATAAGCAGTTTCATAGTTGAAATCAGTTTCATAAAACCTCCTTAAAGTTTGATAATGTGCATAAATATATTTTATTATTAAATATTTTAACATAAGCGATGTCAAAGTTCAAATACATAACTCCGATTATCGTGCTAATTTATATTTCAACAAAATTAACTTATTAACAATGTAAAGTCGTAATAACTGCACCTGAAGACAAAGTTTTGGCTCCTTTATATTTATTATGATTATTTTTTGTTTATAAAATATATATAATTTATTTTATTGCCTAAAACTTTTTTTAGAATATTAATTAATAATAAATAAATGCTTTTGTTTTGAACCTTTTTTAGGGAGTGCCAAGGGGACGGATGAGTTGGTTTGTTAGAGAAAATTATATGAAAGGCAACAAGCTTATTGACATTCAATAGTGTAAATGGTATATTTTACTAAAGGCGTGATTGTTGTATCAAGAAAAACAAGTGTAAACAGTCCGCCTATGCCAACCCAACATTGTTATGTAGAAAGAACAAAAAGCAGTCTAGTGGATATTTAGGATTTGATATCTAACAAAGAATCTCTTTTCAAATGGAATATATGAAATAAAATAAGCATAATACGAAGATGAGAAACTTGAATTTATAGGAGGTTGTTAAAATGAAAGAATATCAAAATTTAATTGGTAAAATTATTATTGCATTTGCTATAGTTATTGCTGGAGTTCTTATTGCACATTCAATTACAATGGCTGGAGGGAATATTCATTCAGGGTTATGTTATATTGGAGAACTGATTAGAGACGGATTGATACAAATCAATTCTGGTTCGTAAATTCTAATTTATCAGGTAATTATATACATATGATGGTCTTACATTTAAGCTGAATAAAATAAAATATAAAGAATTTATTAAAAAACAATTAAAGGTAATTCAATAAATAATGTGGTTATCAAATAATATAAGACCTAATAATATTGGTTAATCGAGCTTGTTATTTTAGGTGCTTTATTGCTTGCAAGATGCCAAATTGTATAATTAAGAGGTGTATCAGTATGAGTGGAAAAAATATTGTTATTATTGGTGGTGGAATGGCAGGATTGACAACTGCCGCATACCTTGTAAAGGAAGGATATTCTGTGCGAATTTTTGAACAGCATTATCTACCGGGAGGTTATGTATCATCCTTTGCTCGGGGTGGTTTTACATTTCCGGCCGGTCCGACATCCTTTGGCTCAAACGGTATTATCTTTCCCATTCTAAACGAGCTTGGCTTGGATAAGCATATTAAGTTTGTTGAGGCACATCATCAGATTAGTTGGGGAGCAAATGATATTTCGCTTCAAAATCCTACTCAGACAATGAATGATTTGAAAGCAAGTTTTCCTAATGAAAGAAATGCATTGCGTAGGTATTTCCGCTGGGTTGACATTGGAAGCAGAGCGTTCCGCGATTCACTTAAAAGTGGGTTGATGTTTGGTCGTGATGTGCTTAAAAACATTCTGAAACTGGGATTTAAGCACCCATTGTTCACATGGGCATTTTGGGTTGCAAGCAAGCATACTAATCGAAGTCTTCATGATTACTATTTTAATGACAAAACTTTACGACAATTACTAAACCAATTGGGTTATCCGGTAATGTCCGGAAAAAATGAACTCGGTATGTGGTCATCCTATTTTTTTGATACATGGGTTCCGGTAGGTGGTATGCAGGTTTTGCCAAACATTTTCGAACAGTTTATCCTAGAAAATGGAGGTGAGCTTACCTATGGTAAAAGTGTTAAAAAAATAATAATCAAAAATGAGCAAGCTTGTGGAGTTGAATTGCAAAATGGAGAGTTAATTTATGCCGATTATGTAGTGTCTGCAGCGGATTTTAATAAAACTTGCTTACAAATGATTGGACGCAGCCATCTATCAAAAGAAATTATTAATAAAATAGAAAATGCACAGCCGTCAGAATCAGTATTTGCAGTTTTTTTAGGGATTTTTGGTAGTTCTGAGATATCTGCTTCATTGAAACGATTTAAACAAAGCCATGTTAACTTTACTTGTAAAGATGGTAAATACATTCAGCTTGTTTTATTAAGCAAGGATGACCCGACAACCGCACCTGAAGGTAAGCATGCTCTGTTTATTGCTTCTCTTAGCCCTTATGGAGAATGGGTAAGTGTTAAAAATAATCAGCAGCTATACAAAACAAAAAAAGAAGAATATACTGAGGAAATAATCTCTCGTGCAGAAGAATTCATACCTGGATTGCGTGCTCATATCTCTGTCTTGGAAGCTGCTACACCACTTACATACGAACGTTATACCGGTAATTGGTGTGCAAGTACATCAGGCTGGAATTGGGATCCAAAGGTTGCACCACATTTTGAATTCTCCAAGGAACTACCGATAAAAAACTTTTATCCGGTCGGTCATTATGTTCATAACCCAGGAGGTGTTCCTACAGCTATGATTACCGCATGGTACACTGCACAGACCATTATAAAGCAAAGAGAAAACTTGTCTGATTGATATAATTCATAAATATATTCAACAACAAGAATCAATAAAATGATGATTAGCCTAACAGAGTATGAAGAAAATATGTAAAGAAAGAAAGGAATATATTCTATATGATATTTTTAATAGCCGGAGCATCTCACACAGGGAAAACATTTTTAGCACAAAAGTTGCTTGAAAAATATAAATACCCATATTTATCAATAGATCACCTTAAAATGGGGCTTATTCGCAGTGGAAAAACTACCCTTACCCCTAAAGATGATGATAAGTTAACTGATTTTTTATGGCCGATTGTTCTTGAAATGATAAAGACTGCAATAGAAAATAATCAAAATTTAATTGTTGAGGGGTGCTATATCCCATATGATTATAAAAAGGACTTTACTGGAGAATATTTAGCTTATATAAAATATGTTTGCCTTGTATTTAGTGAGAGTTATATTGAAAATAACTATAATGATATTATTAACTTTGGAAGCATTATAGAAAAACGCTTGAATAACGATTATTTAAAAGAGCAAATGATTGAAGACAATAAAAAAACTCTTGAGGAATGTGAAAAATATGGATGTGAATATATTTTGATTGATAGAAATTATGATATAACAAATTACTTTAAATAAAAATTCTTTTAAGGCATTGTTTAAGAAAAATCTTATTATAGAAATAATATCATACTTGAAGGAGAAGTGGTCATAAGATGATAATTCATCAGTAACGCAACCTGTTTTTATTGCATTTCAAAAAAGTAATTGAAATCGATTGCGTTTTTGTTTTAAGGTGTTATAATATGTAGTAGAGGTGATTTTAATGAATTATACTGCTTTTATGGTAGATATGGTAAATTCGAAAAAAATTTCTAAAAAAGATAGAGAAGAGGTTCAATTTTTTATTAAGCAAAGTCTTGATATTTTGAATAAAATTTTTAAACCATCTCTGATTTTTGATATTATTTTCAGCGCAGGCGATGAAGTACAGGGTCTATTCAAAAATCCCAGTTCAGCTGTTATGTATTATCGTTTACTTAAAATGATACTGGCTCCGCTTCAAATACGTTGCGGTATCGGAGTCGGAGAATGGGATGTAAAAATCATTGATGGAACATCTTCAGAACAGGATGGCTCGGCATATCATAATGCAAGAGAAGCAATTTCACAAGCACATAACAAAGTAGGATGGAGCGTTCTATTTAACTCAAAAAGTGATAATGATTTTTATATTAATACATTATTAAATTCATCATTTTTGTTATCTCAGAAGCAAAGTGTATACCAGAATGAGGTATCATTATTGGTAGAAATGTCAATTCCATTTTTTGATGAAAACACAATGGAATTGAATGGATTGAAAGATGTTATTAAATTACTTCAATATAAAGAGCGTTTAGAGTATTATATATCAGCTAAGGGTAAAAATGATAATTTATTTAGTAATATTGACAACTCAAAATTTGAAAATGAACCTATTCAAATATTTTCAGAAAATATCTGTGAGAACAAAATGTTTCTTGAATCAACTATTAAGAAAGGATTATCAACAAAAATATCAAATATTACTAATACAACCAGGCAGAACATTGACAACATAATAAGGAGTGCGAATATTTCATCTATTAGGAATATCGATTTAACAGCGATTATTTTTATATACAGGAATTATCAGAGGTGATTTATGGAGATACTTTTATTATTAATAGCTCACTTTCTTGGAGATTTTGTATTTCAAAGTTCTAGAATTGCTCATAAAAAGATGTATAATATTAAGTATTTCTTTTTACATTGTGCTATTTATTCAGGAATATTTTTATTGCCCTTATTATGCTTTGGCTCTACCGTAAATATAGCTTTGATTTTTATTGCTATTACAATAACCCACGCACTTATAGATTATGGGCGAATCAAAATTCTAAAAAAAATGAGAAAAAACAAAGCGGATTACAAGTCAAAAGATTTTGCAATTTTCATCACTGATCAAGTATTGCATATTATGGTAATTGTGGTATGTAGTAACTTTATTTATGATTATAGTATCATTGGAGATGCAGTTAAAAATATTTTAGCTAAGCACCTTGAATGGAAACAGTTATATAATATTCTTGTCTACATACTCATGTATATAATTTGCTTGTCACCAACAGCTGTATTTATCAAGAAGGTTTTTGTTTTTTTCTCAATTCAGGATGATACATATATCTATAGGAAAGAAGAACTAATCAGCAGCGGATACCTTATAGGAATTCTTGAAAGAATTATAATTTTAACACTTGGATTAAATGCACAATTAGGGGCAATAGGATTTGTTTTAGCTGCAAAAAGTTTGGCAAGGTTTAAACAACTGGAGGATAAAAGCTTTG
>DAIUCB010000091.1:0-9946 GCA_036846385.1 Bacillota bacterium
CGGTAAAATCTGATACAGGTGTAGTACAAATCGGTTTGGTGGGCATTGTGACAGATACCGGAGCAAACTGGTCTAAGGTTATAACACTTTTAGATGAAACCTGTAAAATCAGCTTTAGAGATATAAACAATGACGAAAGCGGTATATTGCAGGGCAGTATAAAGGGCAAGGTAACAGGTTATTTTTTCAACAGTAAATCGGTTGCCGCAAAAGAAGATTCCATCGTTACATCAGGTATCGGAGAAATCTATATACCGGACTTATATATAGGAAAGGTTGAAGAGGTTATACAAACAACCGATGCTTCATCACAAAAAATTATAGTTCAGCCTGCGGTAGATTTTACTAAGCTGAATAAGGTTTTTGTTTTGAAAGTAAACAGGTGATGACCATAAAGAAAATATAAGGCTTTAATTAGAGGTAGTCGATTAAATGAAAAAAATATGCATAATGTCATCTATAATTATAATTAATTTTATATTTCAGACATCTCTTTATAATTTTGCAGGTATATTTGGAGTAGTACCGAATATTTCCTTAATATTTGTCGTTATTTTCGCAATGATGACAAACAGTATATTAGGCGGCATTTTTGGCATATTGACGGGAATGTTGTTTGATATGATGCTGCAGGATGTATTTGGAATATATACCTTGATTTTTTTTATAGTCGGCGGAGTAATAGGTTCCTTCAGTGAGGATGTTAACAGGGAAAATTATATGCTTTATGCCGTATCTTCCATGTTAGCGACAGCATTTATGCACTTTGCTTTATTTATAATATTATTTTTCCTAAAATACAAAGTTGAAAATTCATATTATATACTTGGCAATATTGTTCTTGAAATTATATTAAATACAATACTATCAATTATAGTGTTAAAATTTGTGGAATTTAGTTTTAAAAAATTGAATTTAAAGTAAATGAAGGTAAGAATGAAGAGGTGCTTAATTGGGTATTAAAAAGTATTTTAACAACAGATATAATATTATTTATGTACTTATAGTTATACTGATGTCAGTATTAGGCTTTAGAATGGCAGTTCTGACTATTGTTCAGGGTGAGGGCTATAGGGAAATAGCGGATATAAAAAGGATAAAGGATATTCCGGTAAAAGCTCCAAGGGGAAAAATATATGACAGAAACGGTGTGCTTCTGGCAGATAATATAACCAGTTTTACTGTTCAAATGTATACTGATGAAATAGAACCAAAGGAATTTAACAATATTTCATATACCCTGTCAAAAATACTTGATGAAAACGGAGAAAAACCAATTGATGATTTCCCTATTGAGCTTGACAGATTTGAATATATTGATGAAAAATTAGAAAAAGCTCAATTTGATATATCTAAATCTAAATTAACCACAAATAATGAAAATTCAAATCTAAATTCCAATGCAGACAAAGAGATTATTGCCGCATCCTATGAAACAGCACATGAAAGAGTAATTGATTTAGTAAAATTAAATATCATTGATTGGCTCAACTATAAAACAACAATTTACGGTGAAAGCTTTAGTCCTAAAAAATCAGCTTTTAATTTGTTGAAAAAGCATTATTCCGACATTCCGATAGATTTGACAAACGATCAATTTGTATTTAAAAAAATCACAGATGAAGATGTATCTAAAAACCAGACAAACCAAACAAAAAATACTGAAAATGTCAATATGGTAAATCAGGAAGGTCAAAAAGAACAAACCACTGAGACCGACCCCATAAAACAATGGCTTGCAGCAAATGAAATTAAAGGAATGGAACCTAATCAAATTATAGGTGAACTGTTGCTCAAGGAAAACAAATTTATTTTTAATTTGTTTTCAAATTCAAAAATCAGAAGATTATCCTATGATTTTCTAGTATCAAAGGGTATATTAAGCAACATAAAAATAGTACCGTATTCATTTTTGCAGGATAATAATTATAAAAATATTAAAAAGGATTTAAATTTTAAATATGAAGAGATAACTGAAGCATCTTCTGCAAAGGATGATTTTGTTTTTCTGACTATGAAATATTCAGTAGACAATTTATTGCTGACAGTATATGAAAATGAAAAGGGCAAGTTTATGCCGGGCAGTATATTATGTGACAGATTAAAGGAAATATATACTGATTTGCCGGTTAAGTTTTCAGAAAACGGGGAATTCGGTAAATTTGAATATACAGATGAAAATGCAAAAGATAAATACCTAAACCAATTGCATTTAGACAAAAATACAAAAGCCTATGATTTTTTGAAGGAGCTTGCGGTAAAAAACTACGAGGTTTTATATAACGTAATAACCGATAAGAATGTAAAATATTTTTCCCAATTGGAATTGCTGAAATATGAAAATCCAAATATATCAATAGCAAACTGGGAATATACACCTACAAGAGATAAAAGAATATGGATAACCAATAACCTTCCGAAAACTGAAAATGCTGAGAACTATTCGGCACAGGAAATCTTTAACATGCTTAGAGATACACTTAAAATAGACAAAAGCATTAATGACTATGAAATGAGAAATATGCTCGTTATAAGAGAAAGATACAAGAAAACAAATTATCTGTCTTATCATCCTATTGATATATGCTATGGAATTTCAGAAAAATCTGTAGCCATGATATCTGAAAGAGCTTATGAATTAAACGGAATTAATGTTGAAATAGAACCGATACGAGTTTATCCGAAATATAGCTCGGCAGCTCATGTGTTAGGATATTTGGGTAAAATTTCGCAGGATTATGAAATAAATAAATATATTGTTGGAAATGGATACAGCCCTGATGATATTATAGGAAAAACCGGTATAGAAGAAAAATTTGAGGATTACCTCAGAGGGAAAAAGGGAAAGAAAACAGTTGAGGTTAACAATGTAGGCAAAACTATAAAATCAATATCAAGTCAGGCGCCGACTCCCGGAGATGACCTATATACTACAATTGATATCAGACTGCAGATTGCAGCTGAGGAAGCTTTGAAAAAAGGACTTGAAAAAATTCAAACCGGAGGAGTATATGAAAGTAAATGGGGAAACTTTACCTTTAAGGATAAATATAAAAATGCAACCTCAGGAGCTTTAGTAGCCATAGATGTTAAAACAGGTGAGGTTTTAGCCCTTGCCAATTATCCGTCCTACGATTTGAATTTATTTTCCACCGGTATATCTTCGGAAGACTGGAATAGCCTATTGAATGATTCCAAGGATCCTTTGGCTCCGAAGCCATTATATAATATTTCTCTGCTGACAGCCATACAGCCCGGTTCAACCTTTAAGATGGTTACAGCACTTGCTGCTCTTGAAAAAGGAGTTGACCCAAATACCAAGGTTTACTGTGCAGGTACAGAAAAGGTTGGAGACAGAAATTTCAGCTGCTGGATTTATAATATGTTTAAAAGATCTCACGGGTATCAAAATATGTATCAGGCTATTCAAAATTCATGCAATTTTTATTTCTATACTACAGTATTGGGAGAAAATCTTGCAACCAATCAAAAACATACAGTTAAGGTCAGTGCCGAAGATATCATTGAAACGGCAGGCAAATTGGGGTTAAACAGCAAAACAGGAATAGAAATTGATATACCTCAGGAATATTCGGGAGGAGTTCCCAGCATCGAAGGTAAAAAGGTCAGCATAAGAGTATATTTAAGGCTGTTCTTGGAAGCTAATATAGAAAGATATTTGGAGGATGGAGTTAATTTAGATGAAAGCATGAGAAATGAAATCATTGAGGAGATCGCAAGCTGGATTGACAGAGAACAATTGATGACACGAGGAGAGGTATATGAGGGTCTTAAGGCTTTGAAGCTAAACCCCGACAAAACAAATGACAATAATATCCCACTTACCGATATAATTAAATATTCATATTTAAATCAAGCCGTATGGAATGCCGGAGACAACCTAAATATAAGCATCGGACAGGGAAGCAATGCGTATACAACAATTCAGATGGCAAATTACATTGCTACTGTTGCAAATGGCGGCTATAGAAGAAATGTGAGTGTAGTAAAGGAATTAAAAAAATATGACGTTTCTAAAACTGATTATGTTCCAAAGCGTGAATCGGAACGTATTGAGCTCAAAGATTATAATCATTTAGAGGTATTGAAGCAGGGAATGAAGCTTGTTTCGGAAAACGACGGAGCAAAGCCTTATGTCAATTTTCCGGTAAAGGTCGGAAGTAAAACCGGTACTGCGCAAAAAGAAGGCATCAATCCTGAAACCGGTCAGACTTATGATGATTTTGCATGGTATGTAGCCTTTGCACCATATGATGATCCTCAAATCGCTGTTGCATGTGTATTGTTTCAGGGGGGCTCAGGAAGATACCCAACGCCGATAGTGAGAGATGTAATAGGTGAATATTTACAAATCAACGGAATAACAGGACAATAGCAGATAATTTTTGATTATAAATAATGATTCGGGAGGTTAGTAATGGGTGAAGTAATTATAGTTTGCTCAGAAAAAATAGATATAGGAAAATCTGTTATAGCAATTAGGACAGCAATAGAGCTCTCCAAGAGCGGAAAAGAGGTCCTTATGGTCGATATATCCTGCGGAAAAATCAAAATATCCGAATATTTGAAGGTAAACGAAAATATTATCTATGATGTCAAGGATGTATTGGATGAAACCTGTTCTATTGAACAGTCTGTTATAAATATTACCGATAGCTTTAGCATACTACCATATCCCAGAATAGCAAATAAGCTGGGAGATATAAAAAGAGAAGCTTTCACCAGGTTGATAGTTGAATTAAAAAAAAGCTATGACATAATAATTGTTGATGCAGACAAATTATCATCCTGCTACTTTTTAGACTTAAATAAGGTGTATAGTGTGATTATTATAAACAATAATGATTTTTCTTCCTTAAAGGAAATTAACAGCGACTGCGATATAGCAAATAAGTATGGCATTGAAAAAATACTTACGGTTATAAATAAATATAACAAGAAAAATGCCAATAAGGGCTTGATGCTAAGCATCAAGGACATGAAGAAAATGACCAATGCAGAGATTTGTTATACATTGGAGGAAAGCATAAAATACGACAGAATTGGCTATGAATTTTTATTCAATAACGAAAAAAATTCATTTACCGATGGAGCAGGCAAAATAGTAGGCATGCTTAATATAAAATAATAATTAAAGAATTAAAAATAAAAAACTTTTGTGGAAACAAAAGTTTTTTATTTTTGTAATAAAGCTTGTAACAAATAATAAAATATAGTAAAGGAGTGGATAAAAATGAATAAGATAACCAAAAAAAAGTTTGGTTTAAAAAGAAAAGAATTTATTAATAAAAAGTTAGCTATACAAATACTTTTCAGCATAATTCTCGTGGCTGTGGTAATTATTTCAAAGATGTCGGATTCAAGCCTCACAAAGCAATTTATAAATGCAACAGAAGAAAAAATCGGTGAAAATATTGATCCGGTATCAATTAAGGATTCGTTTAAAAATACCTTTGCAGCTATAAAGGAAAGGCTTTCCTTCAGCTCAAAAAAAGAGACAGAATTTGCAGCGCCTGTAAACGGAAAAATATATCAAAAGTATGGACTTACCAAAAGCGGAGAAGCATCCTACTATAATCACGGTTTAGATATTATATCTAAAACACAGACAGTAAAATCCATATCGAACGGAACAGTAATGCTTGTTGGGAAAAATGAAAAGCTTTCAAATTATGTAATAGTTCAAGAAAATGATAAAAAAATTATTTACGGAAAAATCAGTGAAGCTCTGGTTAAAAAAGGAGATAATATTTCTAAAGGAGATATTATAGGGGCATTAAATGATGAGAATAAAATACTCCATTTAGAGATATGGGAAAATGGAGAATCACTAAACCCTGCAAAACTTTTTGATATCAGTGACTAGGCTGTGAGGAAATTTTGACAATAGTCATTGCACTTGCTATTCATGAGGTTGGTCATTTAATTGCTGCAATAATGTTAAATATTAAATTTCAAAGATTTAAAATAACTCTTTTCGGATTTAACCTAGATGCTGATTTAGAAAATATCAGCTTAATCAAAAAAATTATTTTATTTTTTGCAGGACCTTTTTTCAATATTATAGTATTTTGTATGCTCCGTTATACAAAATACTATAATTTTGCAAATATAAATATTTTTCTTTCTATTGTAAATATGATTCCCATAGTACCATTGGATGGCGGTAACCTATGTAAAGCGGTGTTGGAAAGTATAATAGACAGCATTGCGGTTTGCAGATACATGATAATGACTAATTGTTTTTTTATAGTATGTTTTTTAGTAATTATGTATATGTATAAAAATTGGATGTATTTATTGCTGATTATGATGGCTGTACGAGGCATCCTCGATGAAAACAATCATTTGTTTGAAAAAAGCATAAAATACAACTATTATAACAGATTAAAAAAACATTCCAGAGCTGCAAATAGGAGGTAGCTCCTTATCAGCTAAAAAAAGTAAGACTTTTAACAGTCTTATTTTTTATGTGTAAATATTTTACCGTTGGTATTTGTATCCTGAAGCTCAAGCATTTGACTTACTGTTAAAAACTTATACCCTTGCTTGAGAAGCTCATCGATTATCATAATTGAAGCATCCACAGAGGTTTCGTATATATCGTGCATCAATATTATAGACCCGCTTTCTACATTAGACAGAACATTCTGCTTAATTTTTTCAGGATCTTTGCTTTTCCAATCCTGTGGGTCTATATTCCATAAAACTATCGGCTTGTTGATTAGTTTTTGTATCTTTGTATTACTTAGCCCATAGGGTGGGCGCACAGCTCGGATGTCATATCCTGTAATGCGTTTAATCGATTTATTTACTGTTTCTATCTGGTTTATTACTTCTTTATCACGAATATTTGTCAATTGCTTATGACTTAAGCTGTGATTACCGATTTCGCAGCCCAAATCAACCATTCTGATTAATAGTTCTTTATTATATTCCAATCTGTTTCCCAACACAAAAAAAGTTGCAACCAAATTTTTCTTACCGAGATATTTTAATATTTTATCGGTATAAATATAGTGGGGTCCGTCATCAAAGGTTAATGCAATAACCTTATCATTGTTAGTGATATTAATATTGAAAGCCGGAAAGTACAGGTTGTTTTCAATATCATCTTCAATACCGTTATCAATATTCAGAGATACACTTTTACTTTCTGGGTTATGTACATCGTTGTAATATATATTTTTCTTTAAAAATTCCTTGACATCATCCCAGTAAACCTTAAACTCATATATTTCATTATAGCTTGATGAAAGCTTGTTAGAATTAAAATATACAGACAAATGTGTATTTGTAAAAGCATAGCCGTCAAAGCTGTTCAGAGAGCTGTTAGTTATATCATCAACAAACCAATTTAGCTGCTTATCATTTATTTCTTTATTGCTTTGCAAGAATTCTATTGCTTTGCGGCACAAAACTGATGAATAATCGGAGCCTTTATCAAAAAAATCATCTAAGGTAAGTTCTTTTCCTGATTTTAAATTAAAATTCTTTGTTATAATTTCAGTATCGGATGCTGTTTTATTTGAGTAATTAATAACAAATATGAAGGATACAATATCCTTATTTACTCTGCCGATTTCATATTCAATGAGCAAATTAAATTTATCATTATCATCATTGGGTATAAAATACTTCGTATCATTTTCGATTCTTTTAATATAGGTATCAATAAAAGATTTTATTTTCCTGTTTACCAAATTGTTTTCAGTAGTAGGATAATAAATTGCGGCATTGTATTTTTCGCAGGTATTCATTACAGTTTCAATTTCAATTCCTTCAAATCTATCAATTTCAGTGAATATTATCCTGCTTGAATATACGGTGATTAGGGAAATGCATACAATTATAATGCAAAATATAAATATGATAATCAATAATTTTTGATTTATATAATTAAATGTTTTATTTATCATGACATACCTCTTTATAAAATAATATGGTTACTTCAGACTTGCAGCTTTACAATTATTATATGTTTTAGATTTCTAAATAGGATAATAAAATTAGAATTCAATTAATTTTATTTGATTAAAAATATGAACTGATTATTGCTACCGGCATAAAATAAATCAACTGATAATAAGTAAAATTTTATGATAATGGAGGTTGTTATGCCTACAATATATTTAAGTCCGTCAACACAGGAATTTAACAATTTTGTAAACGGAGGCACAGAAGAGCAGTATATGAATTTAATAGCGGATGCTATGATTCCGTATCTTCGAGCTAACGGAATACAATTCAGCAGAAATACTACCGATATGACAGCAGGGTCGTCAATAAGACAATCTAATGCGGGAAATTATGATTTTCATTTAGCAATCCACTCTAACGCCTCAGGGCCGGGACAGGAGGGTAAAAACAGGGGTACTGTTATATTTTACTACCCGACAAGTTCAAATGGAAAAAGAGCAGCAGAAATAATTGCAAAAAACTTCAAAGAAATATATCCAATTCCGGAATTAGTTAAAGCAATGGGGGTAACAAATCTGGGAGAGGTATCGAGGACAAAAGCACCGTCGAATTTAATTGAGGTTGCATATCATGACAATATAGAAGATGCAAACTGGATAAAAAACAATATAGATTTAATTGCTCAGACATTAGTAAAATCTCTTGTAGAGTTCTTTAATATGCAGGGTGTACCGAGCATACCAAGTGTACCTCAGAACGGCAATCAACAACCCGGAAGAACAGGAACAGTTACTCTGCAAAGCGGTTATTTAAACATAAGAAGTGAACCGTCACTTACCGCTCCGGTTGTAAAAATGGCACCAAACGGTGCAAAGGTAACGATACTGGGTAAAACAGGCGATTGGTATCATGTTGAATATAACGGAGTAAGAGGATATGCTGCTTCGCAGTATATCAGAGGATAATTATAATATAAAGAACAGGAGAAATGAACAATTTAATTCTGCTTAAATAAAAATACCGCAGAGATTACGATAAACTCGCGGTATTTTTGCGTTGATTATTTTGTGTCATTAGGTCAAAATAGATGCAAGCTATTGCCCATACATACTTTGGTTTAAATCGAATACATATAAAATCATTTTTGGCAAATAACGAGAGACTCTCTTAATCGAATTTTTTGCCCATCAGCATTAGCACATTGACTTGATGTTCTTAATTTCCTTAATGCATTTACAGTTTTTAGCGCCCATCCTTGCTTTACGGCAATATCAGCTAATATTAGATCAACAGGTATTTCCACACCAGCATATGCTGATGTAGCAACAACAAACCATAATTGAGCATTAGGGGCTGCAACTCGATAAGATTCTTTAAATATTTGTTCCATATCGTAGAAATAAGCATCAATCATTTGCGGAATATCTTTATTCCACAATAATTCTTTTTTTTCTTGTACTTGCTCTGAAATATTTTTTGCCCAATCAGAATTAGCCTGATCAATAGTATTCCACTTGTATTGTACATGAGAACGTAATGTTTCTTTTCTTATCAACCTTAACTGCTCATTATTTGTCACATAGCCTCCAAGGAATAGTTCTGGTCTATAGATATCAGAATAATCAAATGAGTTTAAATAAGGTGGTGAAAAAACTACCAAATCAACATTCTTGCTATCTATTTTCAATAAAGATTTTCGAGAGTCACCATCAAAAAAATCCCGATTTCCTACCAATAAGGGTGACTGTTCTATGTCATCTATCATATTTAAACTCTCTTGTTTAAATATATTCCTTAATTCTATTGATGAAAATGCAAAAGTATCCCAATTCTTTTTATATCTCAAACATTTACCATCTTTTTGTGCATTGCAACATTTCATTGTCGCTGAAAATAAAGCCAGCATAAAAACATCTTTATTCTGGAATTCGTTTATATATTGTTTTAATGCCTCAAATCCACGTAAAACGCTTCTATTAAAAAGCAATTTATCTCTGATTCCATC
>DAIUCB010000092.1:0-9851 GCA_036846385.1 Bacillota bacterium
ATTCCATTATTCTGTAATAGATCAGATTCCCCAAGTTAAAAAACAAACTGCAATGGAAAACTTCCCTGCAATGATAGTCGCTTTAAACTCGGGTAAAATAGACGGATATATATCTGAGAGACCGGGTGCCGTATCTGCGATTTCATCTAACCCGGAATTAACCTTTGTATCCTTTGATGAGGGTAAGGGCTTTGAAGCTTCACCTGAAGATGTTTCTATTGCTGTAGGATTAAAAAAAGGCAGCGATTTAAAGGATAAAATAAATGAAATTCTTAAAGGCATTTCAAAGGAGAAACGCCAGGAGTTAATGGATAAAGCAGTTGCTAACCAGCCATTGCAATAAAATAATGAAACAGTTAGGAGTAAGTTATGCCTGAAACATTTTTTGGCTGGGTTTTTTTCTTAATAAACGAATATGGAATGTTATTTTTGCAAGGGACTGTCAATACCTTAATTATTGCAATCAGCGGAACAATATTAGGTTTTTTTATAGGACTTCTTGTTGCAATACAGCGTACCATTCCAATTTTGAAAAATGATTCCTTATTAAAAAAGGCCCTATTGAAATTTTTACAGTGTATTTTATCGGTTTATGTTGAGGTAGTCAGGGGTACTCCTATGATAGTACAATCGATGATTGTATATTACGGAGCTCTTCAATATTTCAATATAGATATGCCTGCAATGACTGCGGCAATTTTGATTGTATCATTTAATACAGGCGCATATATGGCAGAAATAATAAGAGGCGGAATTATTTCTGTCGATAAGGGACAAACTGAGGGAGCACATTCTATCGGTATGACCCATTGGCAAACTATGACATGTGTTGTTCTGCCTCAGGCTGTTCGAAATATTATACCATCTATCGGAAATGAATTTGTAGTTAACATTAAGGACAGCTCGGTGCTTAATGTAATATCTGTTGCAGAATTATTCTTCATGTCTAAATCGGCAGCAGGTACTTATCTCAAATATTTTGAGGTGTTTTTTATCACAGGCTGCATATATTTGGTGCTTACCCTGTCAATAACGAAAATACTCGGCGTAATAGAAAAATATTTGGACGGACCTGACGAGTATGTTATTCACGGTTCTCAAAGCAACAGCAGCGCAGTTATTCATATCCACAAGCATGATGGAGGTGAAAGCTAATGACAGAAAAAATTATTGATATTCAACACTTAGAAAAAAAGTTTGGCAATAATATTGTACTTCGCGATATTAATTTTACTGCCGGTAAAGGAGAGGTTGTTGCAATTATAGGCTCCTCAGGCTCGGGAAAAAGTACCCTTCTTAGATGTATCAATCTGCTTGAAACACCTACCGGCGGAGAAATATTTTATCGCGGAAGCAATATTCAGCATGGAGACTTACCCTTATCTCAGTATAGAACAAAGGTAGGCATGGTATTTCAACAGTTTAACTTATTTAATAATATGACGGTTTTAGAAAATTGTGTTGTAGGACAAATGAAGGTGTTGAAAAGAAGCAGAAAGCAAAGTGAAGAAATAGCTAAAGGTTATCTTGAAAAGGTTGGTATGCTTCAATTTATTAATGCAAAGCCTAAGCAAATATCGGGAGGACAAAAACAGCGTGTTGCTATTGCCCGTGGTCTTGCCATGGATTCTGAGGTACTTTTGTTTGACGAGCCTACATCTGCTCTTGATCCGGAAATGGTAGGAGAGGTACTGACTGTAATGAAAAACCTTGCATCCGAAGGACTTACAATGCTTGTTGTTACTCATGAAATGTCCTTTGCCCGTGATGTCGCGCATCGAGTGGTATTTATGGACAGCGGAGTTATCGTAGAGGATGATTCGCCTAAGATAATATTCAGCGCACCAAAACATCCAAGAACGCGGGAGTTTTTATCAAGAGTTCTGAGAGATTAGCTATTAAGAACTAAATATAAAAATATAAATGAAGAAGCTAAAAATCATAGATTTTGAAGCATAAATATACCGATAAAAAAGATACAAAAAAATAACGTATAATCGTTATTTTTTTGTATCTTTTTTTATATGGCTGAATAGAATATATAAACAAGGTTCTGTTTTTAAACCGGGTAAGTATTATGCTCATTATTCATAAATTGCTTATAATAGCTCACAGACTGCTTATCTATTATTAAAAGAGAGGTATTTAATAATGAATTACTTTAATTTTAAAAAGAGATGTTGTAATAATAATAAGAGATTTAAATATACTGAAATAATAGGTATGATGATAGCCATTATAGGCGCTATTATTATAGTTCAAATATTACCTATTAAAATATGGCTTTTGATTTTGGGAATATTGCTTGTAGTTATGGGCTGCACATTATTCAAATTATTATAAGATAAAAAAAACAGTACAAATAAAAAATAATGGCTTTCATAGCCACTATTTATTATTGCATTAAATAGCACGTTGTACTTTTCCTGATCTCATACATCTTGTACAAACAAATTTTCTTTTAGAAACGCCGCCTTCGATGACATTTATTTTTCTAACATTTGGTTTCCATGTTCTTCTGATTTTTCTATCTGAGTGTGTGATACTATTACCTGATATAGTACCTTTTCCACAAACCTCACAAAATTTTGCCATGCTGAATACACCTCCTATTTATATAAAGCAATTATTATTTTTTATAATTCAATTCAAGCTTTATAATTTTAACATTAAAATATATATATTGCAATAATAAATTTTAATTAGTATAATATTTTATATATTTTTTGTTTATTTAAATGTAATTATTATTTTTATTTGTAAATTTCTTTTAAAAAGGTTATAATAAGACTACTTGTAAAATAATAATGAAATAATTATAAAAATAGGAGGTAATTATGTCTATTAAAGCAGTTAATGAAAATGGCAGTATAACTATATACGATCAAGTTATTGCAACCATTGCCGGAGTAGCCGCTATGGAATGCTATGGTGTAGTAGGTATGGCTTCTAAAAATGCAACTGAAGGCTTTTTTGAATTGTTAAAAAGAGATCAACTGACAAAAGGAATAAAGGTTACTACAATTGAAGATAAAATAATAATTGACTTATATACTGTATTACAATATGGTGTTAAAATATCAGTTGTAGCAGAAAATGTAATTTCTAATGTTAAATACAGCGTTGAGACTTATTCAGGGGCTGAAGTAGAAAAAGTAAATATTTTTGTACAAGGTGTCAGAGTACAAAAATAACGAGGAGGCTATAATGGTTATTAAATATATTGATAATATTACATTTAAAAAGATGCTTTTAGGTGCTGCCATAAATTTAGAGAACAATAAAGGTATCGTTGATTCATTGAATGTTTTTCCCGTTCCTGACGGAGATACAGGGACAAATATGAATTTGACAGTACAGGCAGCCATTAAGGAAATCAATAATTTATCCGAAAGCAGTATAGGCAAAATTGCAGAAGCTGTTGCCAACGGTTCATTAATGGGTGCCAGAGGAAACTCGGGAGTAATATTATCACAATTGTTTAGAGGATTATCTAAGAGTTTACATAATGCAAACAAAATAGACGTTCAAATAATGGCAGAAGCATTCAAAACAGCCTCAGATACAGCATATAAAGCAGTTATGAAGCCGGTAGAGGGAACAATATTAACCGTTGCAAGAGAAACTGCCGAAAAAGCAATGGCTACATATTTCGAATACGAGGATGTTTCAATATTTCTGGAGGATTTAATTTTACAGGCTAAAAATACCCTGGAACGTACACCTGAGATGCTAAAGGTTTTAAAACAAGCCGATGTAGTAGATGCAGGAGGCAAGGGTTTGGTATATTTGCTTGAGGGAGCTTTAGCTGCTTTAAAAGGTATAGAAATTAAACAGGAAAAAATTGATGATAAAGAAATTATTGAAACAGAAAAAGAAATTCAATCCTTCAGCAGCGAAGCGGAAATTATATTTACTTATTGTACAGAATTTATAATTAAAAATGCTACAAAAAGTCATGAGGAATTTTTAAGTAAAATATTTGATAAAGGGGATTCTATTGTATGTGTAGGTAATGACGGTATTATTAAGGTACATATTCATACAAACAATCCCGGCTTAATTTTAAGCACAGCCGTTAAATACGGAGAATTAATTAAGGTAAAAATAGATAATATGAAGGAACAATTCAGGGAAAGATTCAAAAACCTGCCTCCTAAAAATATGGAGAAAAAGGAATATGGATTCGTTTCTATTGGAATGGGAGACGGAATACAAAAAGTGTTTACCGATTTAAATACCGACGAGTTCATATCGGGGGGACAGACAATGAATCCCAGCACAGAGGATATATTAGCAGCTGTGAACAATATCAATGCAGATAATATTATTGTTTTACCGAATAACAGCAATATAATACTTGCGGCAACACAGGCAAAAGAGATATCTGATAAAAAGATTCATGTAATACCAAGTAAAAGTATACCGCAGGGTATTGCGGCAATGCTTGCCTTTAAAGAAGAAAATGATGTTGAAAAAAATATTAAGTCAATGACTGAGGCCATAAAGGAAGTAAAAACAGGTCAGGTAACCTATGCAGTAAGAGACACTGTTTATAATGATATGGAGATTAAAAAGGATGAGATAATAGCTTTATTTGACGGTGAAATTGTCAATCATGGAAATAATCCCGAATCTCAGGCAATAGAGCTGATCCAAAAAATGGTTGATGAAGACAGCTTCCTTATTACATTATTCTATGGAGATAAGGTAGATAAAAGCGACGCTGAAAGCTTAAAGGCAAAAATAGAAGAGGTTGCAGAGGAATGTGACATTGAAATTATTTATGGAGGACAACCGCTTTACTATTATATAATATCAGTAGAATAATTTTTTAATCGGATATGTGAGGGACTTATTGTGTTAAATTATGAAATACAATTTTTAAAGGGAGTCGGTCCGAGCAGGGCGAAGAAATTAAACAGACTGGAAATTTATACGATAGAGGACATATTGAATTATTTCCCTGTTAAATACGAGGATAGACGCACCTTGAAAAAAATCCGTGAACTAAATGACAATACTAAAGCCTTAATAAAAATTAAAATATACGATAACCCAAGTATATCCAAAATCAAAAAGAATATGACAATAATAAAAGCAATAGGCAAGGATGATACCGGTTTTATAAGTCTTACCTTTTTTAATCAGGATTACTTGATGGATAAGCTGAATCAGGATGATATTTATTACGTTTTCGGTAATGTAAAATCATCCTACGGCAAATACGAAATGATTAATCCCGATATAGAAACAGCAGATAAGGACTATAAGGCTGGTAAAATTATGCCTGTATATAGTCTGACACATGGGCTGTCGAATAATGAATTAGTTAAAATAATCAAAAAAGCCATAGATGATTATTTTGATAAACTGGATGATATTATACCACTTGAAATCAGAAATAGATATAAATTGATTCCAAGAAATATAGCAGTAAAAAACATACATTTTCCGACTGACGGACGAAGCTATACACATGCAAAAAGAGCTCTTGCATTTGAAAAACTGATGATTATGCAGATAGGGCTTTTATCGGTAAAAAACAGATTGGTAACTAAACAGCAGGGTAATGAATTAGTTAATACGGTTTATTCCAATAAGCTGCTTTCTTCCATACCCTTTGAACTTACAGAAGCTCAGCTCAGAGTAATTGAAGAGATTAAAACCGATATGGCAAAACCTGTGCCTATGAATAGATTGGTTCAGGGAGATGTAGGTTCAGGCAAAACAATCGTTGCTTTTTATGCAATGCTGTTGGCCGTAGGTTCAGGCTTTCAATCATCTATGATGGCACCGACGGAAATTTTAGCATTGCAGCATTACACTGCAATAAAGGAATATATTAAACGTACTGAGCTAAATATAAATGTTGAATTTTTGTCAGGATCCACAGGGTCAAAAAAGAAAAAAGAGATTTTACATAACCTAAAAAATGGGGATGTACATATTATAATAGGTACACATGCCTTAATTGAAAACAATGTGGAATTTAAAAATATCGGGTTGGTTGTAACAGACGAACAGCACAGATTTGGAGTAAGACAAAGAGCATTGCTGTTTAACAAAGGAAATAATCCGGATATTTTGGTAATGACCGCCACACCGATACCAAGAACACTTGCTTTGATGATTTACGGAGATTTAGATATTTCAATAATAGACAAGCTGCCTCCGGGCAGACAGCGTATTAATACCGGAATTATAAGCGGAAGTCAAAAACCGGAAGCATATGAATTTATAAAAAGCAAAATAAAAGATGGCAGACAATCATATATAGTTGCACCGCTTATAGAAGAGTCGGAAAATTCAGAGCTTGCATGTGTTGAGGAAATATATGATGAGTTAAAATCCGCATATTTTTCAGAATACAAATTGGGGCTTCTCCATGGCAAAATGAAAAATAAAGAAAAAGAATCTATTATAAATAAATTCTATAACGGCGAGATTGATGTTTTGGTTTCTACTACAGTAATTGAAGTAGGAGTAAATGTTCCTAATGCCGTTATTATGATGATTTTAAACGCAGAAAGATTTGGGCTTGCTCAGCTGCATCAGCTAAGAGGCAGAGTCGGCAGAGGCAGTGATAAATCCTACTGCATACTGGTAAATGAAAGCAAATCAAAAAAATCCGGTGAAAGAATGAATATATTAAGCAATTCAAATGACGGTTTTTTTATTGCAGAGGAAGATCTGAAAATAAGGGGACCCGGTGATTTTTTCGGCACAGCTCAACATGGGTTATCAAAATATGAAATTCAAAGAATTATCAACGATGTTAAGGTTGTACAGAATGTTCAGGAGGCGGTTAAAAAATTAATGAGAGAAAATCCTTATCTGGAGGGATGTGAGTATAAAAATCTTAAAAATGAAATAATAAGCTTATTCAAGGATGAAAACATCGTATTCAATTAACAGGGAAGTGAAAAAATGAGGATAGTCTCCGGAATTAACAAAGGTAAAAAATTATATGCACCTGAAGGTATGGATGTAAGACCGACAAGCGATAAAATTAAGGAAGCAATATTTAATATGATAGGATACATCGAAGAAGATTCGCTGGTACTTGATTTATTTGCAGGTTCAGGAAATGTGGGTATTGAGTTTCTGGCACGAGGAGCAAAGCTATGCTATTTTGTTGATGTATCACATAAAAGCCTTAGATATGTTAAGAAAAATTTAGAATTATGCAATTTTAGCAACAAATCTAAAATAATACAAGATGATTATGAAAAAGCAATAATAAATTTGTCAAATATTAAGCTTAGCTTTAATTATATTTTTGCAGATCCTCCATATGCCTTAAATTGCAGTAATAACATTGCAGAACAAATTTTAAAGCATAATTTGTTATCTCCTAACGGATTGCTTATTATTGAAAATGATAAAGATGAGAAAATAATTGAAAATATATATGACAACGTGGTAAAATATAAAGAAAAAATTTATGGCAGAACAAGAATAAGCATAATGAAGCTGTCGGAGGACTAAAATGAAGGTATTATACACAGGAAGCTTTGACCCTATAACCTGCGGTCATCTCGATTTAATAAAAAGATGCTCTCAAAAATTTGATGAGGTTGTAGTTACAATATTTAACAACAAATCAAAAAAACATTGGTTTACAGGAGAAGAAAGATTTGAGCTGGTAAAAGAGGCTGTAAAGGATTTTGATAATGTTACAGTTGACATAACAGAGGGTATGGTTGTAAAATATTGTAAAGAGAATGGTATTAATATTATTATCAGAGGTTTAAGAGCAGTATCAGACTATGAATATGAATTGAGCGTTTCTTCGATTAACAGACATTTATATAATGATTTGGAAACACTTTTTTTAGTTGCCTCACCTGAATATTCGTTTATAAGCTCGAGTATTGTAAAAGAGGTAGCTGAATATGGCGGGGAATTTAGCGATTTAGTACCGAAAAATGTTGAAATAGCTATACTTAAAAAAATTGGGAGGTAAAAAATGGATGTATTAAATCTTTTGGAAAAGATAGAGGATATTGTAGAAGATGCTTCAAAGCTGCCGTTATCAAATAAAATTATGATTGACAAGGAAGAAATATTGGAAGTTATAAATGATATCAGATTAAAATTGCCTGATGAAATAAATCGGGCATCCTGGGTTGCCAAGGAGCGTCAGCGTATATTGGCAGAAGCACAGTCCGAAGCTGAGGAATTGATACATAAGGTAAAAGAACAGCAGCAAATACTCGTTGAAGAAAATGAAATAACACGTATTGCTAAACAAAATGCCAATCAGCTGCTGCAGGATGCGGAAATCAAAGCAAATGAAATGAAAATGGGAGCATATAACTACAGTGATGAAATTCTGTCAAAGCTACAGGATAAAATCAGAGATATAAATAATATTATTGAGCAAAACAGAGAAATTCTTAAAAGAATATAACAGAGAAAAATCGGACAAACAGATTGAAACATATATTAATGCAAAAACCGTTGAAAACAACGGTTTTTTGCATTAGCCAATTAAAATACTGAAATTATTAAATATTTGCTCTGTAATTGTTCATAATGGTTGAAAAAAGTTCACCGGTGGTAGGCGGCGTAATAGTTATAGTGTTTGCACCTGCTGAAATGGTTCTGATTATATCCTCGGGAGTAGGACCGCCGGTTGCAATTATAGGGAATTCGGGATGTCTTTGCCTTATTTCTTTCACTATGCCGGCGGTTCTTGAGCCGCCGGAAACATTAAATATTGAAACTCCTGCTTTTATTCTTGAGTCAAAATCCTCTTTTTCAGATACTATTGTTATTATTATAGGAATATCAATCTTTTTTTTCATTTCGGTTATAAGCTCGTTAGGTGTCGGAGCATTCATAACTACGCCATATGCACCATAAAGCTCTGCATTTATTGCTATATCAATTGACCTTTGCCCGGAGGTGATACCTCCTCCGACACCGCAAAATACAGGAGTAGGAGATACCTCAATTATTGCTTGATTTATAGCTATCTGAGGTGTAAATGGGTATACAGCTATTACACCGTCGGCATTATTATTTTTTATTATTGCTAAATCCGTAGAAAAAATCAATGATTTAATTCTTTTGTTAAATATATTAATTCCGCTTGCATTATATATTTCCTTAGGCATTTGAATTGGTTTTTTCTTTAACTCAGATTCAATAGTAGGTATAAATTTTTTGTCTTTTTTTTCCGTATTGTTAATTATATCAATACTGTAATTATCATTAAACATTTTTTACCTCCTGTAATTATATAAACCCTTTTACCTCTTGACCTAACGACTTTGCATTCTGGAAATATTATAATATATAATTATTAAAATATCATTAATTTATACAGTATATAATAAAAAAATCTATGCAAATTTATAATAACAATGTATAATAAATATGCAAATCAATAGGGAGAATTAATCCGCAATGTTTATATATAAAAGAGAAGTTAAATTACAGCATAAAGGTACCGTAGATATTGAAACAAAGAGATTTCTGCTCAGAAAATTTAAAACGCAGGATTTATATGATATTTACAATAATTGGACCAGCTGCAAGGAGGCTGCACAATACAATGCTTGGAGGGTACATGAAAATATAAATGTAACCGGAGAATATCTCGCTGAATGGATTAAGGGCTATGAAAATTATGATAATTATCATTGGGCTATAACCGATAAGGAAACAGAGGAGGTTATTGGTTCAATATCGGTATCGAATATAAAAAATAAAAATAAATATTGCGAAATAGGCTATACAGTAGCAAGTAAATTATGGAACAAAGGTATTGCAACTGAGGTATTGACAGAGGTTTTGCAATATTTGACCATGGAAATCGGATTTACTAATATTCATGCTAT
>DAIUCB010000093.1:0-9837 GCA_036846385.1 Bacillota bacterium
AGCAATGCAAATGTAACTATGGCAGATATAAATGAAAGAGCATTGGAGCTTGCTGCAATGAATTCCGCGGAAAACAAAACAGAGGACAGAGTTAAAATAATAAATTCCTCAGCCTTTGAAAACATAAGAGGAAGCTTTGATATGATTGTTACCAACCCTCCAATCAGAGCAGGAAAGCAAGTCATATTTTCCTTTTATGAAGGAGCCTACGACCATTTAAAGCAGGGAGGGAAGCTGTATGTTGTTATACAAAAAAAACAAGGTGCACCAAGTACAAAGGAAAAATTAATTTCATTATTCGGTAATTGTGAGACGGCAGATAAAAAATCCGGATATTTTATATTCCGTTCCTATAAAAAATAAATAAAAGATAAGTTATATTTTATAATAGCATTTATTTTATATATTTTTAATATATTGGCAATTTTTATCAGTATATAAATTTGTTGTGATAATTACCTCGTTTTAAGCTTAAATTTTACAAATCGATTTGATTTTTCACATTCTTTTAAAGGAGATTTTCTTGCTCAAAAACAATGCATTGATCTCTGCTCCCATGAGAAAAATAAAGCTTGACAGGTAAATCCATATCAGTAAAATGAAGAATCCTGATAAGCTTCCGTAAATATTGTTATAAAACGAGCTTCTGCTGCCTACATAATATGCAAATATCATAGACCCGATTATCCACCCTAAGGTAGTAAAAACAGCGCCGGGCAATACCGAACGCAAGCTTACCTTTTCATAGGGCAGAAACTTATAGGCAAGAGAAAATATAAGTATAAATGCAATAACGGGAAGCAAATATCTTAAGATATTAATAACAATCACAAAGAATTGAGTAAATACTGAAATGCTCTGCAGTAATGATATTAAATGCTTTCCGGCAATTATAAATACAAAGGAAAGCTGCAAAGCAAAAATAAGGAAAAAGGTAAATATAATCCCCTTTATACGTATTTTGATATAGTTTTTTGACAATTGGCAATTATACGCCTTGTTTATTCCCTTTATAATTCCTACACTGCCGGAGGATGCGGACAGGAGAAGCGCAATTATACTTACGGAGATATACGATCTGTTATATGAGCTTATGGAAATATTGGTTATATTTAAAATAATCGTATATATATCAGCAGGGATAAGTGATTTTATAAAGCTCAGCAGCTCGTAAATCAAATGCGAATAATACCCTAAGATGGACATCAGCAGGAATATAAAAGGAAATATTCCTAAAATAATATAATATGAAAACTGGGCGCTTATGGCAAAAATATCATCAACTTTTGCTTTTTTGATTAGCATGAAGAAATATAATAAAATTTTCCGAATCATATTGACTCCTTATAATATTTTGTATATATATTGTACTATTAATTTATTATAAAATGCAATTAAATCAAAAATATATTTTGTAATTTATAGTATAATAGCGAAGCTCCTTGCATTAATCACTGAAAAATGGTAGTATTATATAAAGTAAAGATTAAAGCTTAGAATTTTAGCCAATATTACATTAGGAGGCAGAGAAATGGAATTTAAAAGTATTTGTGTAGTCGGTACAGGCACTATGGGAAACGGAATAGCGCAGGTCTTTGCTCAGGCAGGGTATCCTGTGATTTTCAAGGGCAGATCTGATGCTTCATTAGACAAGGCAATAAGCTCCATAAGTAAAAACCTTGCTAAGGCTGTGGAAAAGGGTAAAATAACAGAAGACAAAAAAGCAGAAACATTAAAAAATATAACCAAAACGCTTTTCTACGATGATTGCAAGGAAGCAGATTTATTTATAGAAGTTGTGGCTGAGGATATGGAAACCAAGCAATCAATTTTCAGTGATATTGAAGTAATTGCTAAGGAAGATGCCGTTTTGGCCACAAACACCTCCTCTCTCTCAATAACAGAGATTTCAGCTAAAATAAAAAATCCGTCCAGAGTAATCGGAATGCATTTCTTTAATCCGGTACCTGCAATGAAGCTGGTGGAAATTATAAAGGGACAGCTGACTTCTGCGGAGGTTCATGATTCAATATATCAATTATCTCAAGCTATCGGTAAAACTCCTGTCAGTGTTGAGGAATCACCGGGCTTTATTGTAAACAGAATACTTATTCCGCTGGTGAATGAGGGAATAGGAATATTGGCAGATAACGCAGCTTCAAGAGAAGAAATAGATGCGGCTATGAAATTAGGAGCAAATCATCCGATGGGACCGTTGGAGTTAGGTGATTTGATAGGTCTTGATGTTTGTCTTGCCATTATGGAGGTATTGTATAAGGAATTCGGAGACTCTAAATACAGACCTCATCCTTTGCTGCGAAAAATGGTCAGAGCAAATATGCTTGGAAGAAAAACAGGCAAGGGATTTTATGATTACAGCAAATAGTTAACTATATAAATTTAAGAACCTCTTAATTTGGAGGTTCTTTTTATGAGTACAATTGATATTTTTTGAATTAACTTTAGCTTAACAGCAATAATAGTAATACAAATAAAAAACGGCTTCGGTTTTAATATAGAAATTAGCATATTTGCTAAAAATAATCTTTGAAAATCTGAGCAATTGTGGTAATATAGAAAAAATGGATTACTTATTACGGTATATATATATTTTTTAATCTAAAATAAGGAGGAGAAAATGGAGAACATTGAAAACAACAGCAGGGAATCGGTAAATTTCATACAAAAAATAATAAATGAAGATAATATAAAGGGTACATACAATTCAAGGGTTAAAACAAGATTTCCGCCTGAACCAAACGGATACCTTCACATAGGTCATGCGAAATCGATTTGCTTAAATTACGGTCTTGCTAAGAAAAATAACGGTATATTCAATCTGAGATTTGATGATACGAATCCGGTCAAGGAGGATGATTCCTTCGTAGAGTCTATTATCGAGGATGTAAAATGGCTGTGTCCTGATTGGGAAGAAAGAATATTTTTTGCATCGGACTATTTCGATAAAATGTATGAATATGCAATCGAGCTTATCAAAAAGGGATTAGCCTTTGTAGATGACCTTTCTGCGGATGAAATAAGAGAGTACAGAGGGACATTGACAGAACCGGGCAAGGAAAGTCCTTGGAGAAACAGGTCAACAGAGGAAAATTTAATGCTGTTTGAAAAAATGAAAAACGGAGAATTTTTAAACGGAGAAAAGGTACTCAGAGCTAAAATTGACATGGCGAGTCCAAATATAAATATGAGGGATCCTGTTATATACAGAATATTGCATGAGGAGCATCACAATACAGGTGATAAATGGTGTATTTATCCTATGTATGACTATGCACATCCACTTGAGGATGCGATAGAGGGTATAACTCATTCTGTATGTACTCTGGAATTTGAGGATCACAGACCCTTTTATGATTGGGTACTGAGCAATATTGATGATTTTAAAGAAGCGCCGACCAAACAAATAGAATTTGCAAAGCTTTATCTGACTAAAACCATGATGGGTAAAAGATATCTGAAAAGAATGGTTGACGAAAATTATGTTGACGGCTGGGATGATCCGCGTATGCCTACAGTGGCGGCTCTCAGGCGCAGAGGCTATACGTCGGAATCTATCAACAGCTTTTGTGAATCAATCGGTGTATCGAAGGCTCAAAGTGTTGTAGATATTGCAATGCTCGAATATGCTGTCAGAAATGATTTAAGCTTGAAAGCTCCCCGTACAATGGCCGTTTTAGATCCGATTAAGCTTGTAATAACAAACTACCCTGATGATAAGGTTGAATATGTAGAAGCTGAAAATAATGCTGATAACCCTGAAATGGGCAGCCGTATGATACCTTTTTGCAGAGAGGTTTATATAGAAAGAGATGATTTTATGGAGGAGCCTCCTAAAAAATATTTCAGACTATTTCCGGGAAATGAAGTCAGACTAAGAAATGCATATTTCGTAAAGTGCGAAAATTTTATTAAGGATGAAAATGGCAATGTTATTGAGGTGCATTGTACATATGACCCGGAAACAAGAAGCGGCTCAGGCTTTACGGGAAGAAAGGTCAAGGGAACTCTTCATTGGGTTTCGGCAAAGCATGCTATTGATGCAGAGGTCAGGCTGTATGATTATATGATGGATGAAGATGATTATGATAAAACTAATTTTCTCGAGAAGCTTAATCCAAATTCAAAAGTAATTTTGAAAAACTGCAAGGTTGAATCTACTGTTCAGTCAAGTAAAATCGGTGACCGATTCCAGTTTTTAAGGCACGGATTTTTTGTGATTGACAAAGATACCTCAGAAAACAGCTTGGTATTCAATAGGATAGTATCTTTAAAAAGCAGCTACAAATAGTAATGTACTTCGGATAAGAGTATAGATAGGTGGTTATAATTGGATATTGATCAAATAATCAAAAACTGTATATTAGAAGAAAAATTTATATATGGGGTTTTTACAACTCCAAGAAACAAAACGGAAAATCCTTATAAAAAGATTACCGCAAGACCTATTGTCAATAAACAAGAAAATATTATACAGCTGGAGCAATTTACCGATACAAAGGTATTCCACGATAATTTGAATTATGAAGCAGTTGCGGATAAAATTATAGGCTTAATTAAAAATGAGTACAAAAATATTAATATATTTACCGAGGATTCGGATTATCAGTTTATTGTAAGTAAAAAAGGCAGTATCAAAATAACGGAGAGTCAGCCTTCAAAAAAATTAATCAAGGAAGAGCACAACAAGAAAAAGCAATATATTCTCAATGAAAATGAGCCCTGTCCTTTTTTGGAATATCTGGGGATAATGAATGAAAATGGGCAGGTGTACTCTAAAAGGTATGATAAATTCAAGCAAATAAACAAATTTTTAGAGATAGTGGACGATTCTCTTAAGGGGACAGAGCTGAAGGATGATTTTATGGTTATCGATTTTGGCTGCGGCAAAGCATATCTCACCTTTGCACTATATCATTATTTTTATTTTATCAGAAAAATCAAGGCTAAAATTATAGGGCTGGATTTGAAGGAGGATGTAATAAGCTTTTGCAATGAAACAGCAGATAAGCTAAATTACGATAATCTGGAGTTCAAATGTAAAGACATTAAAAGCTTCGAATATAAATCCAAGGTAGATATGATTGTAACGCTCCATGCCTGCGATAATGCAACAGATGCAGCATTGGTAAAAGCAATAAAGTGGAATAGCGAAATAATACTATCCGTTCCCTGCTGCCAGCATGAATTTTTTGATAAAATAGAAAATCCTTCATTAGCTCCTATGTTAAAACACGGGCTGATAAAGGAAAGAATTTCATCACTTGTGACAGATTCGTTAAGAGGTTTATTTCTTGAAACTAAAGGCTACAGGGTTCAGCTGCTGGAATTTATTTCAATGGAGCATACTCCTAAAAATATATTGATTAGAGCAATAAAGACAGACAGGGCTTCGGAAAGGGCAAAAAAAGAATATGATAATTTCAAAAACTTTTGGAATCTAAAGGATATATTCATAGAAAAATATTACGAGCAATCGGATAAAATCGGGAGCAATAAATAAGCTCCGTATAGATAAGAAGGCCAGGTGTTAAAATGTTTAGTGAGTCCAACTTAAATAAACACGATAAGGAAATGTTTGAATATATATTGGATAATATTCCTGATTCCATTACTATTATAGATAAAAATTGCAAGGTATTGTTTTTCAATTCAACGGCAGAGGAATATTATGGGATTAAGAGAAGTGAAATTTTAGGGAAGGATGTCATTTCTTATTTTCCGGGGGCCATACTGCCTAAGGTTATAGAACAGGGAACATCCTATTACAATATATATAACAGTCCGAGACAAAAAAACTATGTGGTTTTAAGTGCAGTTCCTCTTCGTGATAATATTGGGAATATAGTCGGAGCGTTGGCCAGAGATCGTGATATAACAGAGATAGTAAAAATAAGTGATTTACTTAATAAAACTCAGCTAAGCTTATTGCAATTGGAACAGGAATATACTAAAATATCCTCATCCGGAGAATCATATTTCACAAAAATAATCAGCAACAGCGCACCCTTTATCCATGTTATCAACCTGTGTAAAAACATTTCCAAGACTCCCTTAAATATACTTTTGCGAGGTGAAAGCGGCACGGGAAAAGAGCTTTTCGCAAAAGCGATTCATTACGAAAGCGGAAGAAAAGGGAAATTCATTCCGATAAATTGCAGCGCGATTCCTGCTGAATTATTTGAAAGTGAATTATTCGGATATGAGCCGGGCTCCTTTACAGGTGCAAAAAATGCCGGTAAAATAGGAAAGTTTGAGGAAGCGGAGGGAGGCACACTTTTTTTAGACGAAATAGGTGATATGCCTATGGGACTCCAGCCAAAGCTTTTGAGAATTTTGGAGGACGGAGAGGTTACAAGAATAGGCGGCAATAAAGCAAAAAAAATAGATGTAAGAATTATTTCGGCAACAAATAAGGATATCAGAGAGCTTATTAATGATAATAAATTCAGAAAGGATTTATATTACAGACTGGATGTCTTTCAGGTAAATATACCGCCTCTCAGAGAGCGAAAGGGAGATATTGTACTTCTGGCAAATAAATTTTTGCAGGAATTTTGTATGGAGCAGGGTATAAATATAATTGAAATACCAAATGATATACTGGACATATTTTCTGTATATTCATGGGAGGGCAATGTAAGAGAGCTCAGAAATATTATTCAAAGGTCTGTAATACTGTCATCACAAAGCGGCACAGGAAGAATTGAAAAAAAATTTCTGCCGTCATATATGCAGGAAATAGAAGTAGATAAGGTCAGTAAAATTATAAATATGGCTGAAATAAAAGAATCGGACTGCGGTCTGGAGGAATATATAAACAAAATAGAAAAAACTATTATAGAGGAAGCCTTGAGAGATTTAAGCTACAATAAATCAGAGGTTGCAAAGCAATTAAAAATACCGAGAGCTACTCTATACTATAAAATGGAGAAATACGGTATAGCAATCGATGAGCAGCATCAGAGATAACTTAGAAATATGCAAAAAGCTGATATCGTTAAGCTGTCATTAAAGAAAGGAATAAAATGAGTAAAATAAAATTAGCGGCAACTTGTGCGTTTGGGTTAGAAGCAATAGTAAAAAGAGAATTACAGGGACTTGGTTATGAAAATATCACTACAGACAACGGCTGGTTGTATTTTAATGCTGATATTGAGGATATACCGAGAGTAAATATCAATCTGAGATGTGCTGACAGAGTTATGCTTGTATTAGGTCAGTTTGAAGCATTGAGCTTTGAAGAGCTTTTTAATAAAACCTATGATTTACCTTGGGAAAGTTGGATTACAGAGGAGGGTAAGTTTACTGTAAAGGGTAAGTCATTGAAATCCAAGCTCTTCAGCGTACCTGACTGCCAATCTATTGTAAAAAAAGCCGTATCAAAAAAGCTTTCTGAGCATTACAGTGTGGAATGGCTTAAGGAAACAGGCGCCGAGTTTACAATTCTTGCCGCACTTAACAATAATATTGCTACTTTATCAATAGATACTACAGGAGCCAGAGAAGGGCTTTTTAAAAGAGGCTACAGAGAAAAATCAACGGAGGCTCCGATAAAAGAAACTATGGCAGCAGCATTGGTATTACTAAGCTATTGGAACAAGGACAGAATTCTTTACGATCCTATGTGCGGCTCAGGGACTATACCGATAGAGGCAGCATTGATAGGCAGAAATATAGCTCCGGGATTAAATCGTACATTTGAAGCTCAAAAATGGCCGGCAGTAAAGGAAGAGTATTGGAAGGCAGCAAAAATAGAAGCAAGGAAGAAAATAGATTTTAATTCTAAAATAAAAATATACGGTTCGGATATAAGCCAAAAGGCTGTTAAAATAGCAGAGGAAAATGCTATTGAGGCAGGAGTTGATGATTGTATAGAGTTTTTTGTAAAGGATATAAACACCTTGGATAAAACACCCTATGAATATGGCATACTTATAACAAATCCTCCTTATGGTGACCGTATCGGAGAATTGACAAGTATTGAGAATATTCACAGAAAATTAGGGCAGGTATTCGGCAGAGATTTGACCTGGTCAAATTACATTATAACTGCAGTAGAAACCTTTGAAAAGGAATTCGGTAAAAAGGCAGACAGAAAAAGGAAGCTGTTCAACGGAGATTTAAAGGTAGATTACTATCAATATTTTGGGAAGAAACCTGAATAGTTCAATAGGGACAGTACTATTGCACCGGAAAAGTAAAATAATTAATTAAATGTAAATATTTTATATTAAATAGTTGAAATATCTTTTCTTTTATTGTAAACTGTAAATATAGTTAACTTTTATACAGTTTTGTGTTATTATACTAGCTACGACAATAGTATGCGGTGAGGCAGTTATATGATAAATGAAGTGAGTGCGGGAGGCATTGTTTTTTTTAAGAACAATATATTAATGTTAAGAAAGTTTAACGGAGATTGGGTTCTTCCAAAAGGCAGAGTAGAAGAAAATGAGTCGATTAGGGATGCTGCCGTACGAGAGGTTTATGAGGAAAGCAAGGCAAAGGTAAATGTAATAAAATATATAGGAAAAATAAACTATGAGTTTAACAGAACCTGTTTTAAGGATAAGGTTCAAATATATAAAGAAGTATATTGGTATCTGATGATTGCAAGAAATATGAACTGTACCGCGCAGAAAAACGAAGGGTTTGTAGAAGCTAAATTTATTCCTTTTGAAAGAACATTAAGTATAGCTCGCTATGATGATGAAAGAAAAATAATTAAAAAGGCTGTTGAGGATATTAAATTTCATTGTTATAATTAAAAAGGAGTTTTCCATGACTTTTTCTTCAATAATAAAAAATGAATTATCCAGAACCGAAACAACAAATATTTGCTGTGTAAAAGCAGAAGTTGCAGCACTAATCAGAACAACAGGCTATATTACACTTAAGGGATTAAATAAAACAGAAATTGAATTATCAACAGAAAATGCTGCAGTAACACGGCGAATATTTAAATTGCTTAAAATATTGTATAATATCTCAACAGAGGTAAGCGTAAAAAAAAGCAACAGGTTAAAAAAACGTAACAATTATACCATAAAAATCGAGGATGATATAGTAAAAAAAATTTTACGGGATATAATGCTTAATAACAGTGAAGAAATTAATCCTTTTAATTTTGACTTTGGTGTTCCTCAAGAATTGGTGAAAAAGGACTGCTGCAAGAGAGCATACATAAAGGGCTCCTTCATGGGCTGCGGGTCAATAAGTGATCCTGAAAAATCATATCATGCAGAATTTGTAAATAATAAGGAGGAGCATTGTCAAGGATTATGTGAATTGATAAATTGTTATAATCTGAATGCTAAAATGATTTATAGGAAGAGTTATTATATTTCCTATATTAAGGAGGCTGAACAGATTTCTGACTTAATGGCTCTTATAGGCGCCCATAACTCACTTTTGGAGTTTGAAAATGTAAGGGTCGTAAAGGAAACCAGAAACAGGATAAACAGAGTAATCAATTGTGAAACAGCTAACCTTGATAAAATAGTAGATACCTCTATGCGACAAATAAAACAAATAAAGGTATTGAAAAAATATAAAGCTATCGATAAGCTTCCGGATAACTTAAGGGAGCTGGCATATTTGAGACTTAAGCACAGCAATGCCAGCTTGAAGGAGCTGGGGGAAATGTTGAACCCGCCCCTTGGTAAATCAGGTGTGAATCATAGACTCAGAAAAATAGAAGATATTGCGGATGAACTATTAGAACAGGAGAAGAGAGGTAAAAAAGATGAGATCGCAAAAAGTAATATTAAAAAATAAAATAGGGCTGCATGCAAGACCTGCAGCGATATTTGTAAA
>DAIUCB010000094.1:0-9746 GCA_036846385.1 Bacillota bacterium
CTCCATATACATCATCACCGACTACTGCGTTAGCAATTGCCTGTCTCATTTCATCCGTCGGCATAGTTACCGTATCACTTCTTAAATCGATAAAATTCATAGCATTACCTTCCTTATATTTTTATTATTATTGTTAAATCTGCAGTTATTTCGGGGTCGCCATTTCACTTGCCTTCATTACATGTTTAGCCAATACAGCAGTCGTTACCGACCCTACACCCATCGGTACCGGTGTAATTAATCCTGCTTTTTCAAGGCAATCATCTGTATCGACATCGCCGCAAAGGTTTCCGTCTTTATCAGTATTTATTCCCACATCAATTATAGTTGCTCCGTCTTTTATATAATTTTTTGTTATCATTTTAGCTTTTCCTATTGCGGCAATAAGTATATCGGCATTTTGGGTTACAGCAGTTAAATTTTTAGTTTTAGAATGACATATCGTCACCGTTGCATTCTCCTTGAGCAGCATCATTGACACCGGCTTTCCTACTACCATAGATCTGCCTAAAACTACCGCATTTTTTCCCTTTAGCTCAATATTGTAGTATTTTAACAGCTCCATTGCAGCAGTAGGCGTACATGGAGGAAATCCTGTTTCGTCTCCGTCAAAAACCTTTGCTGCATTGATAGGATTAAAGCAATCGATATCCTTTTCAGGACTGATAATATATTTTACATCATTTTCGTTTATTTGCTCAGGCAGCGGCCTGAATAACAAAATTCCATGAACAGATTTATCATCATTTACCGCCTTAAGACTTTCCTTAAAATCTTCAGGACTGATATCTGCCGGAAGCTCCAGCACCTCACATATTATGCCGCAGGTGTCCATCCTTTTAATTGCAGCTCGTTCATATGCAAGATCATCCTCTCTTTGCCCTGCCCTCACTATTTTCAGCTTTGGAAAAATGCCATTCTTCTTAATTTCTTCAACCCGAGCCTTTACTTCGCCGGATATTTTATCCGCAACAGGCTTACCTTTTATAATATCTCCCATTTTTTTGCACCTCTGTTTTATTCATTTATAATTTTTAATACCTTGTCATATATTTCATCTGCCATCCTTGAACCGTCTTCAACAATATTATTTGCTCTGTCTTTAATTTCCAATACATATTTTTTATCACTGATAGATTTGATATTTATCAATATATTCAAATATCCGCTAAACAATGCTGATTTAAGGCATTGAACACCTACACCTATATCGCTTATCATTGTTTTAGAGGAGATATCTACCAATTCATTGTGAAGCAATATTGAATCATATGTAAACTCCAGTATTTCCATAGGTGCAGTACATGCCATTTTAAGGCACTTTTGCATTACTTCCTCTTTTTCTCTTTTTTCCTCCTCAGTCGTTTCCGGCAATGCATATGCCTTTGATAAGGGCTCAAAATTCTCTGCATCCTTATCAACTAATTCGATTAAATTATCTCTTAATATTTCACCCCTACGGATTATATCACGATACTTTTCTTCATATGCAATAAATTTTTTCTTGCCTGTAGTGTAATTTACTACCATTGTATTCAGTGCTGCCCCGAGAGCTGCTGTCAATGATGCCGCCCCTCCGCCACCGGGAACAGGCTTTTTAGATGCTAATTCATGAGCAAAATCCTTACATGATAATTGTGTCAGCTTCATATCTCACCTCAATAATTTTTATATTTATAGTATATACCAATTGCATTATTTTTTTCAATATAATTATTTATATTGACATTCAGCAAACGGCAGACAATTTTACAATCCGATGTTTTATTTCTTTCAATTTTTATATTCATCATCATCATTATAAGCAGCGAAATGAATATGATCCTCCCATACACCATTTATCTCCAGATATCTTCTTGAAAAGCCTTCTCTTTCAAAACCGAGCTTTTCCATAACCTTAAGTGATCTTACATTGCGGGGTACTATATTGACCTCAATTCTATGTAATCCATATTCATCAAACATAATTTTAACAGCCTTGCTGATAGCCTCTGTTATATACCCCTTATTAATTTCATCCTTATCCAGCTTGTAGCTTAAAAAACAGGATTTAAAGTTACCCATTATTATGTTGCTGAAGCATACATTACCGATTATTTTATTGTTTTCTTTTTTGAAAATCCATAGCTTTACATGTCTTTTGTTTTTAAACATATAATATTCGTTTCGAAGGGTGTTTTTTTGATATGACAAAGTGTAAAATTCTTTATCATGCTTAGGATCCCATTCCTTTAAAAAGCCATAGTTTCTTTTATAATATTCCAATACCGGTCTTCCGTAATTAGGTTTTAATATCCTTAAATAAAGCCTCTCGGTTTCATATCTTGTTTGCATGAACATTTTAATTTATTTCCCTTCAGGTTTGTATTATAATAAATCTAAATTTTATTTTATATACCTTGAATCGATAAGTCAAGAAGATTCAGACTCAGTCAGTCCTGATATCTTACAGGACAGGATATTGGAAATGTTAAATCTTGGGGAGATAGGAGCTTCAAGAAGAGAAGTCTTTGTCGAGATTTCCGACAATTCCGGACAATGCAGGATATTAGAAACATATCCTGTGAAGATTTAAAAAAATGTTTAGAAACAGCCATATTAACAATAGTACCTAAACAAAAAATTCAACAAAAACAGGAACGAAAAATATATAATAAATAATAATTTAGCATATGATAATGATAAAGATATATACATATGTCCAGAAAAAAATTATTAATAAAGTACCTCCATATAGATGTTTAATTTTTTTTCCACATCAAGTTTTCTTGCATATTCCATCAGTAAAACATAATCTAATTGTTTTTTATTTACTACTCTTTTAAGAGCATCATTTAATATTTGAATATCAATTCGATTCCTACTTCTCAATATATCACAAATGGTTCTTTCCACATTATATATCCTTATGGTATTCCCAAAGGATGTTTTTCCTTCTATTACACCCATTAGGTATAGATCTTTTTTTATATAATAGATTTTAAATCTTTCACTTATATTACTTACAACTTTATATCCACTTGGTACTGTTGCAGAATATTCAAAAGGTGTTCTATCAGACAATTCATGCAGAAAAAGGGCTGTTTCATGTGAAAAGATTAAATTAGAATATTTCTTTTGCATTATATACATTTCATCTTCCAATAAGTCCGGCAATACGTAGACACCTCTACTTATTCTCTCAATTTTGCCTTCAGTAACCATCATAGATAAATAAGTTCTTGGGATTTTATTTTTATCTAAATCTGAACTTAATAGAGTTCCGTTTTGTTCACTTATAATTTTTTCTATTCTTTTATAGTAATCCATAAGCTTCACCTTCTTGTCTTTACAAATATACTTATATTATATGCTATATAAGTATATTTGTAAAGTTTTTCTCTATTAAAAATTTTGATCTTTTCAGGAATGTCATAGGTACAGTGTTGTTGTCATATCATAATCTTGAAAAATATTCATTTATATATATGTATACGTTGCATTTTAAGTATGCATAAATTATGCTTACGATTGTATTAAATCTGCACTTTTAAATTTAGCCATTCTGATTTCTGTAAACAAAAATCCCAACATACCCGATAATATTAATAACACTGTAGCCAGCAAATACATTGCATGTAAATTGATTTTTGAGCTAAATATAGCTATTACATAATTCATTAAAGCACTCCCGGACAATATAAACGTATTGGTTATGGATATTACCCTGCCTCTGAACTTATCATCTATTTGCTTCTGATTATAACTAAATATAGGTATTGTAGCAGTATCGACAAACCCGAATAAAAAAATTAGTATTATAGCTAAAATGTTGTATTTAGCAAAGCTAAAAAATAATATGACTCCGCCGGACAAAAACGAGCTTAAAATATATGCCTTACCTACCTTTTTCAAATGCAGGTTTCCAATAATAAACAGTCCTATAGAACTCCCCATGGCTACACCTATTTGCAAAGCGGAATAAATAACCGGGCTATTAAATACATTTTTAGCAATTGCAGGTATTAATCCGTATATTATAGTATAAGATATGTTAGATATAAATGTAACAATCATAAATTTCAATATAAACTTTTTTGATTTAATATATGTTATACTGCTTTTAAGACCATAAAAGAAGCCCTCCGTTTCATCATTGAAAGAAGACTCTTTTAACAAATCTTCTTTAAGACAAATAAAGCTTACAGCTATTGCAGAAACTATAAAGGTGCTTGCATTGCACAGTAAAACGACATACACATTCATATACTGTGAAAAAATACCACCCAATGATACTCCGATAAAAGATGTAAAATAATTCATAAAACCATTTAACGAAAAAGCTCCGACTATAAGGTCCTCATCTACAATATTTGATAAAATTGATGTTATTGATGGTCTATAAAATAAATCAACAAATTCAACAATAAATATAGTTAAATAAGTAAAAATCATATGATAATCTGCAAATATAAAAAACATTAAAATTCCTATAAGAACGGCCCTGACAATATCACACGTTATGCATAAACTTTTTCTTGAAGCCTTATCCACCAAAACTCCCACGAAAGGACCAAAAAATATTTTAGCTGTCAGCGAAAGTCCACCTACTATACCAATAGGAGCAATACTGTTTGTTTTATTTATCATATACCAGGTTACGGCAATATTAAACAAGTTATCACCTATGGGGCTTATCATATTTGATATAAAATACATAAAGTAATTTTTATTTTTCAGAAGCTTTATAAACGGTATATCACTCATAAGCTATTCTCCTTATTAGCTTTTATAATCAACCCTGTGCCAATAAATATACATCAAGGATTATATTAATTATAAAATAAATTACACAAACCTAATTAAAATTCATGTTTCAGGAAAGCAGGTCACTATACATTACAATGGAGCTATATAAAACAGATTTCGATAATGTAAATATTGTAAAATTCCTAAATACTATTGAATACCATCAGCTGTGAAATTATGTGCAGTTAGATTTTTTAATTCCATCTATACTTACAATACTCTTATACCATCTGCCCAATATACTCTTTCATCAATATGTCTAAACATCCTATATGCAACCGGTTGGAAACCTTCTTTTGGCCAAAAATTAGATGAGCTTAAATTGGCGATTCTCCAATCAGCGATAGCATTTTTGAATCCTTTTTCTATGGCTCTGTTAAACATTAACTTAGTAAGTATGTTGCCAACACCGGTTCCTCTACTTTCTCCTATAGTTCCTCCGACAGATATTTCCAAGGATTTTTCAGGAATCATCATTTTCGAATTATTCTCTTCTGTATTGGCACATTGAAATCCTAATAATTTACTATCATTATAAGCAAGTAAAACAATTGAATCTTCATCTTCCGGCAACTCTCCATAACCATCTCTTATATGTGCTACATTTTCCGGTAATCCAACAGCGTAAGTTGGAGATCCGGCTTGATAAGAGCATATAAGATTAGAAATTTTTCTTAACTCTTCCGAATCGTTTTTACCTGCTTGTCTGATAACCAAATTATCCGGAATACTAACATCTGCTTTTGATAAGTTAGCTATTCCATAAACTTGTTGAAATGCAAAACTAAGTTTTAGCCATGAATCTACTACTTCTTTATAACCGGCAGGGACTTCTATGTAGTGGGATAACGCTCCATTTTCCAACCATACTTTTGATATTTCTGCATAAAGCTTTCTATATAATTCAGGTGATTCTGTATCTGCTATTGCTAAGCCCTCATAATTTACATATGCGCATCTGCCAAGCATACCTTCGATCTTAATATTTGATAATAGAAATCCCAGTAAATTATTATTTTCATATGCACATACTCCTTTAACATAACTACTTTCCATCAATTCATAAAGAATCTTTTCTGTATTCTTACTGTCTTCAAATTCTCTTTTTAGTGCAGGGAAAATATTTCTTTCCCTTCTATGTCTATTTGCCAATAATTTCGACGCTTGAATTACATCTTCTTTGGTAAATTCTCTAAATTCCATATTATTTCTCCTCGTAATTGTACTCTAACTTAATTATATATTATCTGGATGACATTAACAATTAAACTTTATTTTATTTTTAACATTATTAGATTATAAATTCTGGAATTGTTGCACAAGTAAATTCCGTTCTTGGCTTTCTACTCTGGAAGTTATTTTTGCAATTCACTGAAAAGAAAAATTTATTAAAAACACTTGACATATATATTTTTATTAGTATAATTATTACATAATAAATATTCAGCAATGATAGGAAGAGTAATATATAATTTAGTCAAAGCGAGATAGAGATGGTGAAAGTCTATTACGATAATTATATAGGAAGAACATCCTTGAGCTTCTCACCAAAATTATTTTAAAAGTAGGCTGAGACGCATCCGAGCGATATAGCGGCAAAGATATGTCAGTATCTTTAGAGTGAGCATATTATATGCTAATTAGGGTGGCACCGCGATTATACTTCTTCGTCCCTTACAGGGATTAAGAAGTTTTTTTTATTTTAAAAATCAGGAGGAATTTATAATGTCATTGGAAAAATTAATTATACCTGAAAGCTATACGAGCAAGCTTTCATTATTAGAAACACAAATAGCAATTAAAAAAATAAAGGATTATTTTGAAGCTGAATTATCTAAAAATTTATCTCTTATCAGAGTTTCGGCTCCTTTGATGGTCAGACCCGAATCAGGACTGAATGATGATTTAAACGGAGTTGAAAGAGCTGTTAAATTCGATATGCTGGAGACAAAATACGATGTAGAAATAGTTCAATCCTTGGCAAAATGGAAAAGAAATGCTCTCGGCAAATACAAATTCGATACTTATACAGGTCTTTATACTGATATGAATGCAATACGCAGAGATGAGGATTTGGATAATATTCATTCTATATATGTTGACCAATGGGATTGGGAAAAAATCATTAAAAAGGAAGACAGAAATTCTGACACGTTAAAGGATATTGTCAAAAAAATATATAAAGCATTTCTTGCAACCGAAAAATATCTGGAAAGCTTGTATCCATTCATAAAAAATGATATGCCTGAGGAAATATTTTTTATTACCTCTAAGGAGCTTTTACAAAAATATCCTGATAAAACTCCTAAGGAAAGAGAGCATCTGATAACAAAGGAGTACAAGGCTGTTTTCCTAATGCAGGTCGGCGGAAAGCTGTCGAACGGAGCTGTTCATGACGGACGTGCGGCCGATTACGACGATTGGTCGTTGAACGGTGATATACTGTTTTATTTTGAGACTCTTGATATCGCACTGGAGCTATCTTCCATGGGTATCAGGGTTGACAAGGATGCATTGCTGTATCAGCTGGAGGAAAGAGGACAGCTTTATAAGAAGGAATTTGAGTTCCACAAGGATATATTGGCTGAAAAGCTTCCCTATACAATCGGAGGAGGAATCGGACAATCAAGAATGTGTATGTATTTTTTACAAAAAGCTCATATCGGAGAGGTGCAATCCTCTGTATGGCCTGAAGAAATGTTTGAGCTATGCAGTAAAAATGAAATTCACCTGCTTTAAAATTTCAAACATAAAAAAGCAATGGATAATAATATCTGTTGCTTTTTTGTAAGACACGATTGCCGGAAGATTACGGCAATCGTGATTACTTTAGTATGTATTCTTATCACAGCTTTTACTTAAATTTTAAGTATATAGATCTATAAATGAAGCCTTTTTTTCATTTCTTCTCGCATGCTGTCGCCCTCAAACAACAATATGGCAGATAGAGAAATTATACTTCCGACAACACATATCAGTGAGGGGTATAATACCTTTAAACCACCAAAAGCGATAAATATGATCGGTACAATGCCGAATATTCCATCGATTATTATATATAATATATAGTCCTCTATATGCAGCTTCATAAACTTTGATATTACTGCCATTGATATCATAGCAAAAACACAGACTAAGGGAATAACATAGTCTATTGACCAGCCCTTCCAGTGAGTCATATAATCCCACAGCACCACAGCACTTGAAATTATCATAACCTGATACACAATATTTTTAGGTATATTGTTTCGTTTATTAATAGCTGATATCAAGCTGACCCAGACAGAAACCAAGCCTCCTATAATAAACAGTGACCATGCTCCGGCTTTAGGCAGCATAATGTTAATTGCTACGGATATTGAAGCTATAATAATTGATATTAAAAGCATTATTTTGAAAAACATATTGTATTGCTTGTATATAGTTATAATCTGCGGAAAAGATTCCTCCTGCTCATCATCTCGTCCTGTCAACAGTCCCTGACACAGCGGGCAGCTTTTTCTTTTGCCTATTACATTAACCCTGCACTTTTCGCAATGCTTCATAGCTTCACATCCTATTCATCATCAATTTTATTAGTAATTATATTAATTTCCAGTCCCAAAGATGAAAGCTTCCTGAAAAATCTCCTTTGTATATCCGTGCTTATAAATGCGGAGGTAAAGCTTACTCTTAATTCGTTTTCATAGGAGCAAACACATGCCTGAAGCTTATTTGTACTTACAAATACATCAAAGGATAATATATATGGCTTGATTTCATCAGGCATATCTATTTTACCGACATTTGAAAGAGTTGAGGTATTGCCCTTATCAACAATATTGTTAGCTATTCTCAGAATTATATCTTTTAATTTCAATGGAATTATTCTTAGAAAATAATTATGCTCCAGGGATGACAAAATATTAATTTTTCTGCTCAGATTTTCAGGTGTAAGATTTTCCTTAAAGCTTTCCTGCAAATAATTAATGACATCCTTTAAGCTATCACTGTTCTTGCTGAAATCATAGTCTATATTTACAACTCCGAAAAAGTTTCTGGCAGTTTCTGAATTAAAATATTTACGCAGATTTACAGGTATACTCAACACTACGGGATATTTTTTATGCCTGACGGCTATTTCCTCATTTATTGAGCACATTAATATTGCAGACAGAAAAATAGTCAGAGTTGTATCATAGTCCTTCACAATCTTCATAATATCGCTGACAGCCATAACACCTTCAATTACTTTAATTCTGTATTCCGCCAGCTTTAATCCTCTAAGCTGATATGCTTTAATTCTTTTCTTTTTTTTATTATCCTTGCTTGAAGAATAATATCGTTGAAAGCTGTCATCCATTTTTTGTGATGCCGATGCATCATAATCCAAAATAGGAACATTGTTTGAAAATGATTTTGGATATTTTAATATAACATAATGAAAAACCAGCGTTCTCAAAAATTGCAATGCACCGGTTCCATCTGACAATGCATGATATACCTCCAGGCTTATTCGATTTTTATAATACATTACTCTAAAGAGCAGATTTTTTTTATCTCTGTCAAACAACGGACTGCATGGAGGTGTATTTTCTTCTGTAACTACAGGATTTAAATGGCTTTTCTCAAAATAATACCAAAAAAGCCCGCTTTTTATTATTGATTTATATAGAGGAAAGGCTTCTATTGTAATATTTAATGCTTTCTGTAAAACTGATTTGTCAATAGGCTCCTTAAGCCTGCATGCAAATCTGAATACCTTAGTATCACTTTTTTTACTGTTTGGCGGAAATATCTTGGCAGCATTGTCCAATCTGCTCCACTCTGAAGGATTTCTTTTTTTCATTGACTGGCCTCACATATAAAGCGGTTAATAATGTCATAGCATAGTTTTACCTGTGGAAATCTCGGAGGAAGTGCAAAAAAACCGTGTAACCCGTCCCTTATACGATAAATATCAACTATGTTGCCTGCTT
>DAIUCB010000095.1:0-9705 GCA_036846385.1 Bacillota bacterium
CACCTTTCTAAAATTGGAATCTCTTTTCATTTTATACAAATAAGTTGAATTTATTTTGTAAATGATGTAGCCATAACGCCTTTTACTGTTTCCTCAAATTTTTCATAAGGTATTCCTATGGCCATCTCTTCTTCCTTCCACTTTGCAAGCATTCTAGTGCTCGGACATAATGTTGATATATTCATTTCACACGTCATATAAGGTACAATAGTACATTCTGAACATATTGCCTGCATTGCTTTACAATCAAGATTTGGCTTTACCCCATTGTTATAAACATATCCCTGAATAAGCCTCATTGAATGATATGGATTTCCAATCACAATTATAACATCAGGTACACTGTCAAAATCTTTTAATGGTCTAACTAATATGCCATAAGTTGATGCTTCCTCCCTGTGTAACCCCATTACCGATTTTCTCATCCTTCTTGCAACCGCATTTGTAGAATATAGATTATATGAAAAGTAGACCTGTCCTGATTCTATTTCCTGTGTGCTTTTTTCAAGTCCGAGAGCAGTAGTACCACCATCACAATTGTGATTTTCAAGAATAGATTTACATGAATGTCCTCTTGTTGCTCTTTCTATCATTACACAATAGGCAGTCTTACCTCTCAGCGCTTCAACATTGCATTTATTGTATTCTTCTTCATTGAAAAATAACTTTACCCCGACTACTTTTCTCTGAAGTCCTATAGTGTTGCTTAAATCTTCCACATAGCTTCTGATTAATTCTTGATTAAAAGCATCAGCAGGTATTCCATATGTTATCTTATCACTTTTAAAAGGCATTTTCTTCCTCCTTACGAAAATTAGTTTATTATTAATCCAAGCTTAAAAACTATTAAATCATACTTTAAACCGATTGACACAATAGCACAACTCAAAATTATCATTGATAAAACTGCAATATAGTCATTTTTCTTAATATTTGTAATATTATAATAAGTCCTGTTATCATAAATTCCAAAAGCTCTGCATTCCATTGACATTGATACGCGTTCACCTTTTCTTACAGCCGAAGTAAGAAGAGGCAGGATATATTTTGGTAAATTAAATATACTTGAAAAAATACCATTATCAGTACTTACTCCTCTTATTTCCTTAGCCAGAATAATCTTTTGAAGCTCTTCTTGAAAAGTAGGCATAAATCTGTAGGCTGTTAAAAATGGATAAACATATTTGTAGGGAATCTTCATCTGATGAATAAGGCTCAGTGCAAATTCATTTGGATTTGTAGTTATTACAAATACTACAGATGTCAGTGAAAAAACCATTATTCTCAAGCATAATGATATTGAAGTTATTATTATTTGTTCTGTTAATATTTTTTGTGTTAACAATCTTGTTAAAATGACGAATAAACTGAATGATAATCCGATTACTATAAATTTTATCATTTTCTTTAGCAAAATAAAGAAATTAATTTCTCCTAAAATTACGCTTGAGATAAATATAATTATAAAAAATGCGGAAGGAACATATACATCATATGCAAATGTTACAAGCACCGTAGCCATTGTCATCAGAATTAACTTTGTTATGGGATTAAGCTTATTTAAAAAGGAATCTTTAAATACCATTTTATATCCCCTTCTTTCCAAGTGTGAAACAAAATCATTCAAGTTCAAAGGAAATTTATATAAATTACAGTCCATATGCTCACATATTTCAGCATAAACAGGCTTTACTAAATTAGCATCCGCAAGAAGTCTATCATCTTCAAACAAATCTTTGTTGTTTCCAAAATATATGCTTTTGCCTTCTTTTAATATTAAAACCTTGTTGCAATAATTCACTACCGAATCCATGTCATGAGTTATCATAATAATTGTCACTCCGGATGAATTAAGCTCAGACAGATAATCTAAAAGCTCTTTTTGATTTTCGTAATCCTGCCCATAAGTAGGTTCATCCAATATCAAAAGTTCTTGTCCCGTTATTAACATTGATGCAACACTGAGCCTCCTTTTCTGTCCCTGACTCAACATATAGGGATTGTATTCCTTAAACTCCAAAAGATTAAACCGCTCTAGGTATTCATCAATTTTATTTTCTGCTTCTTCTTGTTGAAGATTTAAGTTTCTTAAGCTATACTCAAGTTCTTCCCTAACATTATAGCTTACAAACTGCCATTCCGGATTTTGAAACACAAGCCCTGCTTTTTTGCACAAATCTTTCCTTTTATATGATTTAATTGATTTTCCGTCTAAATTAACTTGCCCAATGAATTCCTTATATAAATTTAAAATAATTCCGGCTAAAGTTGATTTTCCAGCACCATTTGGTCCTATTACAGCTAAAAAATCGCCTTTCATTACATCAAATGATAAACCGTCAATTATAAGTTCATTCGATTTTCTGTAAAATATATTTGATATAGAAAGTAATTTATCATTATTAATATAGTGCTTTTCTTCTGATTTGCCAGAATCATATATATACTTTCTGTTTATATAGCTTCCGGTTTTTTGTATGTTAAAATTTATATCCTCATACGGCAATTTCAGCTTTTTCCACAAATCCAGTATTTTAGGATAATGTATTGAATTGGAAGGCTTTGTATTTGCTAAATATTCAAAAATGTGTCTTGGATTTCCTTCATCTGAAATGTATCCATTTTTATCAAATAGATAGATATAATCTACATACTCCATTAGATAATCAAGTTTATGCTCAATAATTATAATTGTCTTATTATATTTTTCTTTTAGATTATTTATTATTTTAAAAATTTCTATTGAAGTAACAGGATCTAAATTTGCTGTAGGTTCATCTAATATAATAACAGGAGGGTCCAAAATCAAAATGCTTGCAATTGAAACCTTTTGTTTTTGCCCGCCTGATAAAGAATTCAATGTTCTTTGTCTGAGGTCGCTTATATCCAATATGTCTAGTACTTTGTTAAGCCTATTATCCATTTCTTCTTTTGAAAATTTAAGATTTTCAAGTCCGAAAAGCAATTCATCCTCAACTATGTATGTGCAAAACTGAGTATCTGAATCCTGCATTACATAACCAATATCTAATGTTCTTTCATATGAATTTTTTTTAATAATAGACTTATTGTTTATTAATATATCTCCTTTTAGCTCTCCGTTTATATTGCTGGGAATTATACCTGCTAATATGTTTGTAAAGCTGCTTTTCCCACAGCCACTTGGTCCAAGCAGCAAGTACAATTTTTTTTCATGAAAAGTCGTCGTTATTTCATTTAAAACGGGGGATATACAGTTCGAGTATGTAAAAGACAAATTTTCTGTTTTTAATGCCATGTCAATCCTCATTAATTGTTATTCTGCATCACACCAGTTTTTTGCAATCCTTGTTCTATTGCCTTAGATAAATATCCGCCAATGAAAGCGGCACTTAAAAATCTTACTATTATTGTTGCAATAAGAATAATAGTAGGTAAAGCATTGAGTCCAAATACAATATAATCTCTAACTGTTACTAGTATTGTTATAAATATACCTGATAAAATAAGCGAAACAAGGTTAACTTTGTATTTGCCCATATAAAAACCAATTTCGCACCCTATACCTTGTAATAATCCAGCAACAACAATATTAATACCATAAGGACTTCCTGCCAGAATATTAGCAACAGCACCTACTAAGCTACCCAAAAGAGCTGCTCCGGGTTTTTTTACCATAACCATCGGTAAGATTGCCGTTAAGGCGTAAATACCAAAAGTTAAATTTAGTAAAACAGGTCCTAACAGCATGCTCAGAGTTGAATACAAAGTATCCAAAAACATAAATAATACACCGAGTACTGCACCAACCATAGCTATAATTACTATTTCTTTAGTTTTCATTTTATTCATTGTAATGCTCCTTTAAATTATCAATTTTTAATGAATTGTATCAAACTGCACATTTTATATCAAATAAAATTATTTCATAGTGAGCTGTTAAATGATAATTTGTTTTTATATTAACATATTATAACTGATATTTCTTCAATATATTTTCAATGTTACTTCTTAGCCAGACTTGATACGCTATCTTGACAACATCTTGTAGAGCAGCATCAAGAGTGTGTGTAGAAAAAAAGTGACAGTCATATCATTCTATGAACTGTCACTTTTTTTATTTTGTTCTGATACCTGAAATGTCAGGTTTAACAAGCATTGAATAATTTGTATCGTAAATTACAAAGCCCGGCTTTGCGTCTGTTGGTTTTTTAATGTTTGATTTTTTTGTATAATCAATCTCCACAGCTCCTGAATTTTTGCCCTTGCTGTAATATGCCGCAATTCGCGCAGCTTCCACAAATTCATCGTCTGTCAGCTCGTCTGAGTTTGTTTTTATTATTACATGAGAGCCCGGTATATTTTTTGCATGGAACCAATAATCTTCCTTTTTACCTATTTTAAAGGTTAACATATCATTTTGGAGATTATTTTTACCGACAAGGATTTCATGTCCGCCCGATGATATATATGTTAATAATTCGGATTTGCTGTCCTTAGCTTTTTTTGCCTTTCCTTTTCTCTTCATGAAGCCTTCGGCAATCAGTTCATCATATATTTCCTCTAAATCCTCTATTGTCTTGCATTCTTCTATTGAATATAATATATTTTCCAGATAAGCAATTTCTTTTGTTGCGGCAGAAATAAATTTAACCAGCTCTTCCTCGGCATTTTTCAGCTTACTGTATCTTTTAAAAAATTTCTGACTGTTTTGCTTAAGATTCAGCTTTGGATCAAGGGGTATTGTTATTTCGTTCTGCTCGGGGTCATAGTAATTTAAGACAGTAAGCTTGTTATTTTCCGGAGTCATGTGCAGGTTTGCTATTAGCAGTTCTCCGTATATTTTATATTTTTCTCTGTCCTCAGCATTTAATAATTCATTTCTTTGCTTTTCTACCTTTTTCTTATCCCGCTCTATTCTTGTTGAAATGCTTTTGATTAGTCCGGATACTTTTTGATTGATTTTATTTTTATTGTCAACCTCATAATAAAAGCTGTCCAGAAGCTCACCCGGATTGACATATTCCTTATTTTTATATGCTTTGAGATATTCTAAATCAATGCAATAAAAGTCATTGATTTTGAGTTCTTCATCAAAATATGAAAAATAGCGATATTCATTTTTGTTAAGCTTAGAGATTATACTGTTAAATACATACCAAATCTTTTCCTTTGATTCATCATTTAATTCACCTATATATGAGCCCTCATTTATGTTGCAGATATGGCATATTTCCTTGCTTATAAAGGGGCTAAAGCCGGTAAAGGTTTTGAATATAAAATCAAAAACCAGTATGCCGTCATTTGTTTCCTTAATTAATTTTAACAACTCATCCTTTTTCACATTCAATGGATTAATCTTTTCAGGCAAAGGGGGAGCAATATATTTAAGACCCGGATATACCTGCCTTATGCTGCTTACATTTTCGGAGATTCGCTTTATAGAGTCGATAATTATTTTAGATTTGCTGTCTGTAAAGATTATATTGCTGTGCTTGCCCATGATTTCCATAATCAAAGCTTTACTGACGGTAGTTTGCAATTCATCCTTACATTCAAAATTAATTTCTATAATTCTGTCAAAATTTATTTGCTTAATATCCCTTATAATAGCTCCAATCAAATGCTTTCTTAAAAGCATGCAAAACATCGGAGGCTGCTCCGGGTTTTTTCTTGCAATATCTGTAAGCTGTAGCCTTGGGCAGCTGCCGGTTGTTGTCATAAGCAGCTTATAATTTTCTCCGCTGTTGCGAACAAAAATAATTATTTCATTTTTATCAGGCTGATATATTTTATCAACCCGACCGCCTATTAATTTTTTATTTAATTCATCCTTTATACTATTTAAAAAAATTCCGTCAAAAGCCATAAAAATCCTCCGTGTTACCAAGTTACAATTTCATTATTTCCGATATTGTTTCTGTAAAAAATCTGTTTTAATTAATTACTGCATCAACATTGTTATATTGTACAACAAAATTCTGTTTATGTCATTCAAAAGAAATTTTTTTGTTTACTATTTTGAATTTAATGTTATAATAAAGTATCATACAGGAAATCAAACGATAGTATTATGGAGATGACAAATGGCGAATATTATTAGCATGACCGGCTACGGCAAGGGTGAACATAATGATGGAAAAAGATGTATAACGGCAGAAATCAAGACAATTAATAACAGATATTGCGATATAAACATTAAAACCCCGAGACATTTGCGTTTTTTTGAAGATAATATAAGAAAAATATTGAAAAACAGTATTCAAAGAGGTAGAATAGATGTATATCTGAATATTGATTACATAAGTGAATCGGATACAGTCATAGTTCCTAATTTGTGTTTAGCTAAACAATATAAGGCTGCCATTGATGAAATTAAGCAAGAGCTTAATTTAAAGGATGAACCCTCCCTTGACACGATTATTAAATTTCAGGATGTTTTAGTAGCCAGAGAAGATAAAGCAGATGAAGATGAATTGAGAATATGCGTCGAAAGTGCAGCAGCAAAAGCAGTGGACAATCTTATATCCATGAGGATAAAGGAGGGCGATCAGCTTGAAGCAGATATCAGGTCGAGCATGCTTAAGATTCGGGAATTGATAGAAGAGATAAGCAAATATTCCGAAACAATTGTTGTTGAATATAAAGAAAAACTTGAAGCAAGAATTAAAGAGCTACTGGGAAATACTCACGATTTAGACGAAAATAGGCTTTATAACGAAATAGTTTTTTATTCCGATAAAAGCGATATTAATGAAGAAGTTGTGAGATTTAATTCGCATATGAAGCAGCTGGACATTTCCCTGGAAGCAGGCGGGTCAATAGGAAGAAAGCTGGACTTTATTATTCAAGAGGCTAACAGAGAAATAAATACAATCGGATCTAAAATAGGGAATCTTAATATAATTCAAATTGTAATTGAAGTTAAGAATCTGCTGGAAAAGATAAGGGAACAAATTCAAAATATCGAGTAGGAGAATAAAATGTCAAACAATACTATTAATATAGGGTTTGGAAATATAGCTTTGTCAAATCGTATTATAGCGATTGTAAGTCCCGAATCGGCTCCTATTAAGCGTGTTATTCAAGAAACACGTGAAAAAGGAAAACTGATAGATGCTACATATGGGAGAAAAACAAGAGCGGTAATAATAACTGATTGTGAATATGTAATATTATCTGCAATTCAACCCGATACTATGGCTCAAAGATTTGAACATAACAATCATAATATCAAATAACAAGGGGTATAGGGATGGAAAGCGGATTATTAGTAGTAATATCAGGTCCTTCAGGCTCAGGAAAAGGAACAATATGTAAAAGACTTATTGAGGTTATGGATAATATTAAGGTATCTGTTTCTGCAACCACCAGGAAGCCAAGAGTCGGAGAGGTTGAAGGAATAAATTATTTTTTTATTGATGAAGAGAAATTCATTCAGAAGATAAATAATGACGAATTTCTCGAATATGCATCGGTTTATGGCAATTATTACGGTACACCGAAAAAAGAAGTACTAAATGAACTGGAAAATGGGAAAGATATAATATTAGAGATTGATATACAGGGAGCCTTAAATGTAAAAAAGAATTACCCTAAAGGAGTTTTTATTTTTATACTACCGCCATCAATAAAAGAATTAAAGAACAGAATCGAAGGAAGAGGGACAGATTCCAATGAGGTTATACTCAGGAGAATGGAATGTGTTTATGAAGAATTAAATTATGCTTTTCAATATGATTATGTTGTTTTAAATGATGAGGTTGAAGCTGCAGTAGAAAAAATAAAAGAAATAATTTCTGCAGAAAAAAATAAAGCTATAAGGAATCAGGCTTTAATAAACAAAATCAAGGAGGTATAAAGATATGAAAAAAATTTCCATAGATGAGTTAATTGATATGGTTGACAGCAGGTATTCACTTGTTACTATTATATCTAAAAGAGCAAGACAGATTATAGACGGTCAGGAAATACTTATAAAGACCAATACATTAAAACCGGTATGCATAGCTATTGAAGAATTTTATGACAAGTCCTTTGATGCATTATATGAAACCGAACAGCAAAGACTTGCAGAAATAAGCAATCAGGCCAGAATACTTGAACAAGCAGAAAAGGAAGTTCATTCAGCTAATTAATAATGTACTTATAGATATATAAATAATCAGTCAAATTGACTGATTATTTAATTTGATTCTGTTATTTATTTTTGGGATGTGATATTATGTATAAGGTTTTTGCACAGGTTATTTTAAATAACAATTCAAAAAGCACCGATCGAATTTATACCTACGGAGTGAGCAAAGAGCTTGAAAATAGTATAAAAATAGGCAAAAGAGTAAAGGTAAGCTTTGGAAACAATAAGCATATCATTGACGGTCTGGTTGTTTCCCTGAATCTTAGCTGTGATATTCCGGAAAATAAGCTTAAGCCGGTTATTGATACTATAGACGATGACTCAATTGTTACTGAAGAAATGATAAGGCTATGCATGTGGATAAGAGAAAGATATATCTGCAAATATTCTGATGCAATAAGACTCGTTGTACCTTCAATGATGAAATATGAAAACAACATTTTGATTAAGGTTATAGACTCGGGTTTTTGCGAGGTATCTTTAAACAAAAAAGAATCGGAGCTGCTGGAAATATTAAAAGCCGGAATGATTACGCAAGAAAAATTGAGAAAGCTATATTCCGGACCGGATTTGTACATGCTGTTGGATAGCCTTAAAACAAAAAGGATAATTGAGCTAAAAAGCTGTGATGTTTCCGTTGAAGGCTCCTATGAGAAAATACTCAGCTTAAAGGAGCAAAAACCGATCGATGAATATGATATAAATAGAACCCCCAACCAAATCAAGGTTATAGGCTATTTACGGGAGCACCAAAAGGTAAATATAAAAAAATTAATAAAAGATCTGAATGTTTCTGCAGCAACGGTTAATAATCTTATTAAAAAAGATATAATCATATGCGAAAAGGTATTATACGAAGCTGACGAAGATACAGAAGCAATAATAAAGGATAAAATTTCTCTTAATGAGGAGCAGCAAAATGCTTACAATAAAATAATATCTTCCGAAAATAATGTTTTTCTTCTGCACGGAGTGACAGGCAGCGGAAAAACAGAGGTTTATATGGAGATAATCGAGCATTATCAAAAAGAAAACAAGCAATCAATAATGCTGGTTCCCGAAATATCCTTGACAACACAAACGATAGAACGCTTCAAAAAGAGATTTGGTAATAAAATAGCCGTATTTCACAGCAGATTAAGTAAAAAAGAAAAGCTAATCGAATGGTACAAGGTTTATAACAAAGAGGTTGATGTTGTAATAGGTGCAAGGTCTGCACTGTTTGCACCTATCCGAAAGCTCGGAGCTATAGTAATAGATGAAGAGCATGAGGATAGCTATAAATCCTCTACCTCACCTAAATATGATGCAATCGAAACAGCAATCAAATTATCGATTTTGTCGAATGCCAAGCTGATACTGGGTTCTGCAACACCATCAATCAATACATATCAAATGGCTGTGAAGGGACAGATTGAGCTGACAGAAATGAAAAATAGAGTTCAAAATGCAATATTGCCGCAAATCAATGTTGTAAATATGAGTAAAGAGCTTGATAAGGGTAACAATACACTTATCAGCGAAGCTTTGTATAACAGTATAAAGGAATCCTTGGGCAAAAAGGAGCAGGTAATATTATTTCTGAATAA
>DAIUCB010000096.1:0-9597 GCA_036846385.1 Bacillota bacterium
TATTGAAGGCGTTTCTGTAAAATATTCTTGCAAAGCTTTTTGCAATCACACATGATATTCCCGCACCCTTAAAAGCAATCGGCGCATGCTCCCGAGATGAACCGCAGCCAAAGTTATTAAGAGCAACTATTATATCTCCGTCCTTGACTTCCTTTACAAAATTACTGTCAATATCCTCCATGCAGTGACCGGCAAGAATCTTAGGATCTGCCGTACTCAAATGTCTGGCAGGGATTATTGCATCAGTATCAATATTATCACCATATTTAAAAACTTTTCCTTGTGCATTCATTATTTATTACCTCCGAAGACTTTATTTGGGTCTGCTATTTTTCCTTCTATTGCTGAGGCAGCGGCTACTGCAGGGCTTGCAAGGTATATCTCGGATCCGGGATGCCCCATACGTCCCGTAAAGTTTCTGTTTGTCGTCGCAACTGCTCTTTCCTTATCACCTAATATACCCATGTAACCGCCCATACACGGACCACATGTCGGTGTACTTATTATTGCTCCCGAATCAATGAATATTTCTGCCAGACCTTCTTGGATACATTGCTTGTAAATTGATTGAGTTGCGGGAATAATAATTGTTCGAACCTCAGGATGAACCTTATTTCCCTTCAGAATTTCTGCGGCAGCTCTCATATCACTGATTCTGCCGTTTGTACATGAGCCGATAACAACTTGATCGATTTTTATGTCTCCTATTTCATCAATGAATTTTGTATTTTCAGGCAGATGAGGGAATGCCACAGTTGGCTTTATTGAGGATAAATCAATATCTATGATCTCATCATAGACTGCATCTTCATCAGCATCGTAAACAGTATATTTTTTGTTTGAATGCTCATTAATATAAGAAATTGTTTTTTCGTCAACGGGAAAAATACCATTCTTGCCGCCTGCCTCTATCGCCATATTCGCAATTGTAAATCTGTCATCCATTGTAAGCTCTTTTATACCTTCTCCCGCAAATTCCATAGATTTGTATAAGGCGCCGTCAACTCCTATCTTACCGATAATATAAAGTATAACATCCTTTCCGCTTACCCATTTATTCAGCTTTCCTGTCAGGTTGAATTTTATTGCTGAAGGTACCTTAAGCCATACCTTGCCTGTTGCCATTCCGGCAGCCATATCAGTAGAGCCTATGCCGGTGGAAAATGCTCCCAGAGCTCCATAGGTGCAGGTGTGAGAATCAGCACCTATTACAGTATCTCCTGCTGTTACAAGTCCCTTTTCCGGCAATAATGCATGCTCAATTCCCATTTGTCCCACATCAAAGAAATTTTTTAGCTGCTGCTCTTTGCAAAAGCATCTGGAGATCTTGCATTGCTCTGCCGATTTGATGTCCTTATTGGGTACAAAGTGGTCAAGGACAACAACCACCTTTTCACGATCATATATTTTTTCAGCTCCCATTTTTTCAAATTCATTTATTGCAACAGGAGTTGTTATATCATTTCCTAAAACCAAGTCCAAATCAATTTCTATAAATTGACCTGCCTTTACTTCTTCCAAGCCTGCATGTGCAGCAAGTATTTTTTGCGTCATAGTCATTCCCATTTGAATTGCCTCCGTATTTATATAATTTTACATATTTTCATTTTCCATCATCATTTTGTTGACTGCATTGATATATGCGGTTATGCTTGATTCTATTATGTCAGTGCTTAGTCCTCTGCCTACATAAATTTTGCCGTTTTCCTTTAATCTTACGACAGCGTCCCCTAAAGCATCCTCGCCCTCGGTAACTGAGTTCAATGAAAAATCATCTAATTCCGGGCTTTTTCCGATTATTTTTTCTATAGCCTTAAAGCAAGCATATACAGGTCCTTCGCCTGCGGCAACCTCCTCTATTATATTGTCTCCCTTTTTTACCGAAACAGTTGCTGTCGATGTTATTATATTTCCACTGTTGATAACATAGCTATCCAGCTCAAATATTTTAGGAATCTCTGTTTTTTGTTTTGAAACAAGTGCATCGATATCCTTGTCATAAACATCCTTTTTCTTGTCGGCAAGGTCCTTAAATTTTTTAAAGGCAATATCTAATTCCTCCTGTGTCAGTTCATAGCCCAACTGCATAAGCTTATCGTTGAAAGCATGTCTGCCGGAGTGCTTGCCCAGAACCAGCTTATTTGTGTCGAGGCCTATTGATTCGGGAGTCATTATTTCATAGGTCTTTTTATTGTTAAGCACCCCATGCTGGTGTATGCCCGATTCGTGGGAAAAGGCATTGGCTCCGACGATGGCTTTATTAGGCTGAACCTTTACACCTGTAATTCTTGACAATAGACTGCTGCTTCTTACTATTTGCTTAGTATCAATATTAGTTTCAAATCCGAAATAATCCTTTCTTGTGTTAAGGATCATTACAATTTCCTCAAGTGCGGAATTTCCTGCTCTTTCTCCGATGCCATTTACCGTGCACTCTATTTGAGTTGCTCCTGCTCTCAAGGCTGCAATAGAATTTGCAACTCCGAGACCTAAATCATTATGGCAGTGAACAGAGATATCGACTGATTTCAATGCAGGACATTTCTCGATAATTGAAGAAATCAATTCGAAATATTCATCAGGCGTAGTGTAGCCTACAGTATCCGGGATATTGACAGTAGTTGCACCGGCTTTAATAACTCTGTCAAAAATCTGTGCCAGAAAGTCAGGATTGCTTCTCGTTGCATCTTCGGCAGAAAATTCGATATCGTTGCATAAGGATTTTGCATATGCTACCATTTTTTCCGCTGTCTCAAGCACCTTATCAGGAGTCATTTTTAATTTGTATTCCATATGTATCGGTGACGTTGCCAAAAATACATGGATACGTGGATGTGCAGCAAATTTCAAGCTTTCCCATGCCTTGTCTATATCATCCCTGTGGGCTCTTGCAAGACTTGCAACAGTACAGTTTTTGATATTTTTTGAAATTTCCTGTATGGAATGCAAATCTCCCGGTGATGCTGCTGCAAAGCCTGCTTCGATTATATCTACCTTCAGTCTCTCCAGCTGCTGTGCAACCTCTATTTTTTCCTTCAAGTTCATGCTGCAGCCGGGTGATTGCTCTCCGTCTCTTAAAGTTGTGTCAAAAATTTTGATTTGTTTAGCCATTTCTATAACCTCCATTTTGTTTTTTATATTAGAATCAAAGCAATAAAGATTGCTGTTTGTCCTGAGCTTAATTATATCGCAATAAAAAATCCGTCCATGACGTATATAAATATACTGTCAGGGACGGATATAATTCCGCGGTACCACCCATATTGCTTTCTGTTTAATATATAAATGTATTAAAAGAAAGCCTCTCAATTCAGATTCCAACAAATCTCAGCTTATAACGCAGCATACGTATCTTCCTACTTAATTCAGAAAATAAGCTCAGGAGCGAGTGTGCTTTCTTGACAGTACCGACTCCCACCACTTGTCGGCTCTCTGAAACTTGTCATATAAGAAAAGTTTTTCTCCATCACAGCTTTTATTAATTAATTTTTATGATTCTAACACTGAATAATTTATTTGTCAATAGTAATTTTTAAAATAATTCATTTTTTGTTATAAAAATAAAGTTAAATAAAAGACAAATCAATTATTATTTTTAAGGCTTTTTATAGCTGTTTGAAGCTGCAAGTCCGCTGTGTTGTTAGCCGCATGACTTTTCAAAGCTGCAAACAATGTGTTTTGTGTTGTAATATCAATTATTCCGTATGGATAAAGGTTATTATCCTTTTGAAAACTCTTCATTTCCTCTAAGGTAACATTATCGTATACGCCGTCAGGTTCGTTTTTCTTATATCCCAAGGTTTTAAGTATCATTTCTGCAGCTAAAACATCCAGGCTGACATCTCCGAGATAAGGCTTTTTATCCTTGCTGAACTGCGGATATTTCGATAAATCTATTGTAGGATTTTCTACTGTTATGTCAGGTGTAATTCCTATTTTATGTACAGGTGTTTTATTTACGGAAAAATATTCTGCTGTTGTAAATTTTACTCCCGAATCATTTTTCAAATGATAAAGGGATTGAACTATACCCTTTCCAAAGGATTGAGTCCCTATTATTATTCCTTCTTTTTTATATTTTACGGCACCTGCAAATATTTCTGTAGCACTTGCACTTCCGCCGTTAATTAAAACGGCTATCTCATATTTTTGCTTTTCCAGTGTACTTGAATAAATTTCTTCATCCCCTGATGCATAGTCTACATAAACGACAGGTCCTTTTGTTACAAATAAATTCAGCATATCAACTGCAGAGTCCAATGTTCCGCCGCCATTATTTCTTAAATCTATAACAATTTTTTTAATATTTTTACCGTCAAAAACATCAAGCTCTTTTTTTACCAACTCAGCTGTGTTATCGGCAAATTCCGTTACCTTTAGGTAGCCTATTCCATCCTCCGGTATTTTACCCTCAACAGTGCTGGTTACTATTTTTCTCCTGATTAAATCAAAGCTTAATAGCTTACCCTCACGGATTACACCTATTTTGACATGTGTTCCCTCTATACCCTTAATTAATTTTTTGGCAGCCTCTGCACCTGTGAGTCCCGAAATGTCCTTATCATCAACAAATTTAATGATATCTCCGCTTTTTATACCGGCTTCAATTGCAGGTGATCCCGGCAGCGGAGTCATTACTGTTATTTGTCCGTTAACATCTGAAATCTCAACACCGATTCCGACAAATTCCCCGGCAGTATTGGAAATTAATGACTGATATTCCTCCGGTGTGTAATAAGTGCTGTATTCATCTAAAATGCTGAAAAAGCCATCGTACAGACCGTTCATGACATCCTCTTGATTAACCTCATATTTATACTTTTCCAGTACAAAATATATAACATTTCTCATAAAATCAATATCAGTTTCAAATTTTTCCTTGTCCAGTTCTTGACCGAATGCACTTACGGATATTGATGACAGCATCATAATTATTGCAAGTATAAGACATATTTTCTTTTTCATATAGCACCTCTTTTTAATTTCTTTAATATAGTATAATTAAAAAAGCAGAAAGTGTAAAGTAAAAATTAATTTTGACTTTACAGAGTATTTAGGGTAAAATATAATAATTAGATTTAAACAGAATTGAGGAAAATATGAACAGAAATTTTAAAACCTCAAGTATGACCGAAGCGGCTTTGATTTCAGGTATACTTGTTATATTTGCATATATATCAACGTTTTTATTTACATTTTTAATGTTTTTTTATCCGCTGCCGGCTATAATTCTGGCAAAAAGAAAGGGTTTAAAGTACTCTGTTTTATCATTGACAGCCTCCGGTTTTATTATTTCTATGCTGTTAGGCATTCAAACCGGCTTGATTTTTCTTTTATTGTTTACTCCGATGTCAATTGCTCTTTCCTACGGAATATGCAAAGATGAAAATCCAAACAAATGTATAATGATGGGTGCTTTATCATTTATGGTTTCCTTTGCAGCTATGATTTTACTTTCCCAATCAATAATGGGAGTCAATTATATTCAGCAAATGTTACAATTGACCAATGAGAGTATGGATATGTACAGGAGCTTATTGGAAAAAGCATCCGGAAGCATGAATCCGGACAGCTTAAATCAAATTACCAAACAATTGGATCTCATGAATAAGGCTATGACGGAAATTATTCTTCATCGATTTCCTGCAATTTTAATAATATCGTCTGTTGTTATGTCTGCGATGAATTATTTTGCAGTGAGCAGTATCGCCCAAAGAGTCAGAGTTGATATAAGAAAACATGAAGGAATAAGCTTTTTTTCATTGCCGAATACATTTATTATCGCTATGGCAGGGTTGTTGCTGCTGTCATATTTGTTGAATGCTTTTAAAATTAATGTTTACGTTATACAAATGAACCTATTGATGGTATGCCTTATGGCTATGTTTTTACAGGGCTTTGCAGTGGCAAAATTCTATTTGACAAGGCTCAATATAAATAAAATAGCCAGGACTCTTATTTTGATGATGCTTTTATTTATGGCAGGAGCAGGACAATTGCTTGCTGTTGTAGGGATTATAGATTTGGTTTTTGATTTAAGAAAAATAAAGCATAAGGTTTTATAGCAGTAACGTGGGAGGTGTCGTTTTGAATAATATTAAATATCCGAAATTTCTTAGAGATGACAGTCTTATTTACTTCTTGTTAATTACTTTATTGACATCAATATTGATAATAGAGGGAATGTACCTTTATGCAGCTATTTCTGGAGCAGTATCCTTAATTATATCTGCAATGACCTTTCGAAAGCAGATGCATAGAGAAAAGGAATTAAAAAAATATATAATTGATTATACAAGTAATATTGAAAATTTGTCTATCAGTTCTTTTTATAATTGTCCGATGCCTATAAGCATTATTGATGCTCAGGGTAAGCTATACTGGTACAATACTAAATTTAAAGAATTGCTGGGCAGCAGCAAAGAGGATATAGAAAATATTACCGAATATCATCCGGAATTTCCTTTAAAAGCCTTTGACAAAAATAAGGGCGGTATTATCAGCAACATTGAAATTACTGAAATAGCAAGAAGCTTTAATATATTATATAACGTGATAGAGGATAAAAAATACGGCAACGACAAATCCTTCGTTATGTATTGGGTTGATAATACTCTTTATTCTAATATAAAGATTAAATACAATGATGAACGCCCTATAGCAATGCTGGTTCAAATTGACAATTATGACGAGATATCTGAAAAGCTTGATAAGGGCGATAAATCGGCAATGACTGCGGAGGTTGAGAAAATTTTAAACAAATATGCCTCTGAAATGAATGGCTTTGTTATAAGGTACGATACATTTAGATTCCTCATGATGATAGAAAACAAATACCTGGATATTTTGGAAACTAAAAAGTTTTCTTTGCTTGAAGAGGTCAAAACAATAAAGGGCTCTGCTGATTATTATTTTACCTTGAGTATAGGCGTAGGAGCATATGCAAAAAACCTCGGACAGCTTATCGAATATGCAAAAGGAGCTTTGGATGTAGCTCTGGGCAGAGGCGGTGATCAGGCAGTAGTTAAAAAGATTAATTCAGTTAAATTTTACGGCGGAAAAAGCAAGGCAGTTGAAAAGCGTACAAAGGTCAAGGCAAGAATTATATCCTATGCTTTGAGGCAAATTATAGATCAAAGCTCCAATGTTATTATTATGGGGCACAGAATCGGTGATATGGACAGCTTAGGTGCATCTATCGGTTTGTACAGCATTGCCAAAAGCAGAGGAAAGAAAGCCTATATTGTTTTAAATACGGTTAACTATGCATTGAAAAATATGCATGAAAGAATGAAAAGTGAAAACCCTCAGTATTTGGAATCACTTATTGATACAGATACTGCCATAGGTCTTATTGATCAGAATACTGTTTGTATAGTTCTCGATACACATAGAGGCAGCTATACAGAGGCTCCTGAGCTTCTTACAAGAATAGAAAAAATAATTCTGATTGACCATCACAGGAGAAGTGAGGAATATATAGAAAATGCATTGCTGGACTATATTGAGCCGTATGCATCTTCAACCTGCGAGCTGGTGTCCGAGATTATACAGTATATGGAGGATCATATTAAGCTGACTAAATTTGAGGCAGATTCACTGATGGCAGGAATAGTGGTAGATACAAATTCCTTTACCTTTAAAACCGGAGTCAGAACCTTTGAAGCAGCCTCCTTTTTAAGGAGAAACGGCGCAGATACTGTCGATGTTAAGGAGCTGTTTAATGAAAGCCTTGATTCTATGAAAAAGAAAACCGAAATAATAGAGAAGTCAGAAATTAAGTTTGGTGATGTCGCAATATCATACATTGACGACAATGAAGAAAATTCAAATGTAATAGCTGCTCAAAGTGCCGATGAGCTGTTAACCATAAAGGATGTCAAGGCAAGCTTTGTTCTGGTTAAGAATAAGGATTATATTAATATAAGCGGGCGATCAATGGGTCAGGTAAATGTGCAGGTTATTATGGAGTATTTAGGCGGAGGAGGTCATTTGAATATGGCCGGTGCCCAAATTAAAACAACTGATATAAATGAAGCAAAATCAATGCTATATGAAGCAATAATTCGTTATAAAAAGGAGATTGAAGCAAAATGAAGGTAATATTGTTAGAGGATGTTAAAAATGTCGGAAAAAAAGGTGATTTAATCAATGCGAAGGACGGTTATGCAAGAAACTTCCTTTTTCCTAAAAATTTAGCTATAGAAGCAACACCGACTAATTTAAAAAATTTAGAAAATGCAAAAAAACATCAGGAACAAAAAGAAAAAGAAATATATGATGAAGCTAAAAAACTTGAAGAAGAGCTGATGAAAATAACTATAGTGTTAAAATCAAAGGCGGGAGAGAATGGTAAGCTGTTCGGCTCTATTACAACTAAGGAAATTGCCGAAAGTCTTGAGACAGAAAAAAAGATCAGCATCGATAAAAGAAAATTCGAGCTGGATGATGCAATAAAATCTGTGGGAGAATATACTGTAAAAATCAGGCTGCATCCTAAGGTAGTAGCAAAAGTAAATGTTATAGTAACAGAAAAATAAGGGGATTATATAATGTCAGATTTAATAAATTTCGGTAAGGTTCCTCCTCACAATTCTGAGGCTGAGCAAACAGTTTTAGCATCAGCAATGATTGATGAAGCTGCGGTTGAAAAGCTTCTGAATTTATTGAAAACAGATGACTTTTATTTTGAGGCAAACAGGGAAATATTTGAATGCATAAAGGATGTTCATATGCAAAACATTCCCGTTGATGCTCTTACCATATCAGAGGAACTGAAAAAAAGAGAAAAAATCGATTATGTAGGCGGATTTGAATATCTGGCAAAATTAACGGAAAATATCATAACCTCAAAAAATGTCGAAGCCTATTGCAATATTATCAGAGAGAAATCAATTTTGAGGAAGCTGATAAATGCATCGAATGAAATTATTGAAAAAGGTTACAGAGAAAATGAAGAGGTTCAAAAAATAATTGAGCTTGCGGAAACCAGAATTTTTGCAATATCTCAAAACAGAAATATAAATACTTTTACAGAAATAAAGGATGTGTTATTGGAGGTATTTAATCAGCTTGAAGAAAGAGCTATGAACAAGGGTAGTCTGACCGGAATTACAACCGGCTATGATGATTTGGACAGAATGACATCAGGTCTCCAAAGGTCGGATTTGATTTTGCTGGCAGCACGACCCTCAATGGGAAAAACTGCTCTGGCTCTGAATATAGCTATGAATGCTGTTAAGACAGGTGTTTCGGTAGCCTTATTCAGTCTGGAAATGTCCAAGGAGCAATATGTTCAAAGAATTATCAGCATGGAATCAATGGTTGAAAGCAACAAAATGAGGACCGGAAACCTGAATGATGAAGACTGGAACAGACTTCTGCAGTCTATGAGCACAATTTCAAATTACAATGTTTACATAGATGATACTGCATCAATAACATTGTTTGAGATGATGTCTAAATGCAGAAGGCTCAAGATGGAAAGAGGACTTGATTTAATAATCATAGATTATCTGCAGCTCATGTCCGGAACAGGAAGAAACGAAAGCAGGCAGCAGGAAATTTCAGACATATCAAGAGGATTAAAGGCGATGG
>DAIUCB010000097.1:0-9590 GCA_036846385.1 Bacillota bacterium
GCACAAACGATAAGGTCGGTACCATGGGCAATATGCTTAAATGGCTGAACCCTAGGAGTATTAAGGAAACCTACAATCATATTCAAAGCTATGAATATAACTTTGTTCAAGAGGATTAAAATTAAAAATATCGCCGAACAATATTTTCGGCGATATTTTTTAATTCAAATCAATTTTATCGAGTATTCCTGATAAGTAAGCTATTACTACTCCGTAGTTGGTCATTGGCACTCCTTGAAGCTTTGCTTTTTCAACTCTGGACATAACATATCTTCTGTTAAACATACATGCACCGCAATGAATAATCAAATCATATGATGATAAATCATCTGAAAAATCAGTTCCGCTCACTATATCAACAGTCAGCCTTTCGCCGAATCTTTTTCTTAGCATAGCAGGAATTTTTTCTCGTCCTATGTCCTCCGACAGCGGCGCATGAGTACATGCTTCAGCAATCAAAACTCTTGATTGTTCATTTAAACTTTCAATTGCTGCGGCACTTTCCGCAAAGAATCTTAAATCACCCTTATAATTTGCAAAGAGTACAGAAAAAGATGTGAGCCTGCTTTTGTCAGGTTTTTTTTCATATACTTCTTTAAAAATCTGAGAATCTGTAATAATCAAATCCGGTGGATCTGAAAGACTGCTAAGTGCTCGGTCTAAATTTTCAGCCGTTGAACTGACAATGACACATCCTTTGTCCAGCAAATCCCGCATGGTCTGAACCTGGGGCAAAATAAGCCGACCCTTTGGTGCCTGTATATCCTGAGGCATCACTAAAAGAACAATATCGCCCGGGGCAGCTAAATTACCGGTAATGCTTTTCACCTCATAATCCTCCGGCAGTAATCGTAATATTTCCTCCCGAATTTTTTCTATATTTTTTCTTTCTCTTGCACTTATTATAATTGGAGTTAATTTGCAGCTAACCTCTATATGTTTGAACAACTCATCTATATTTAGAAGAATATCTGATTTATTCAGAATTGCTATAACAGGAATTTTTCGCTCCTTTAAAATATTAACCCATCTTATTTCCTCTGATATTTCAGAATCGCTAAAAACCATTAAAGCAATATCTACCTTATCAATTGCTTTCTTAGTTTTATCGATACGCATTTGTCCCAGTTCTCCTATATCATCAAAGCCTGCCGTATCAATAAATACACACGGTCCTATACCGTAAAGCTCCATAGATTTATATACAGGATCTGTTGTTGTTCCCGCTATATCTGATACCAAAGCAACCTCTTGATTAGTCAATGCATTTATCAAGGATGATTTTCCGCTGTTTCTTTTGCCGAATATGCCGATATGAAGCTGATTTGCTCTTGGAGTATCTGTAAGACTCATAATAATTTCCTCCGATATAAAATATTAAAATCTGAAGTCTCTTTTTCCTTTTTCAATTTCTTTTAAGTTTTTAACAGCTATACTACGAACCTTTTCATTAGTTATGTGATGAATTTCATTTTTTATTACTTCGTCACCCCTTGCTTTTGTATCCGGGGAAGCATAGTCCTCCAGATATTCCTTTAATGTCATAAGTGCGTTAGGATGACAGCAGTTAACAATTTGTCCCGACTTCACAAGGGTCATAAATCGATCTCCTGTACGTCCTTCTCTGTAGCAGGCTGTACAAAAACTTGGAATATAACCTAATTTCAATAGCCAGTTAACAATTTCATCCAGGGTACGAGTATCGCTTAAATCAAATTGAGAGGAATTATCATCCTCTGCTTCAGCCTCAGCATAGCCTCCCACACTTGTTTTAGACCCTCCGCTTATTTGACTGACACCTAGCTGCAGGACTCTCTCACGGGATTTCTGTGATTCGCGGGTTGAAACAATCATTCCCGTATAAGGAACTGCAATACGTAATACAGTTACTATTTTTGCAAACATATCATCTGATATTGAATTGGTAAAATCCTCAGGCTTAATATCATCTGCAGGGCAAATACGCGGTACGCTTATAGTATGAGGACCTACTCCCATTGCTGATTCAAGATGCTCAGCATGCATCAGAAGTCCGATAAAATCATATCTATAGGTGTTTAGTCCAAATAAAACACCTATACCAACATCGTCAATTCCCCCTTCCATAGCTCTGTCCATTGCTTCTGTGTGATAATCGTAGTTATGCTTTGGTCCTGAAGGATGCAGTTCTTCATAAAGCTTTTTGTTATATGTTTCTTGAAACAGGATATATGTGCCTATTCCCGCTTCCTTTAGCTTGCGATAATTTTCTACTGTTGTTGCAGCAATATTGACATTTACTCTGCGTATATCACCATTTTTATGCTTTATGCCGTAAATTGTTTTTATGCTTTCCAATACATATTCAATAGGGCAGTTAATCGGATCCTCTCCTGTTTCCAGTGCCAGGCGTTTATGCCCCATATCCTGCAGCGCTGTTACCTCATGGATTATATCCTCCTGAGACAGCTTCTTTCTATGAATAGTTTTATTTTTTTGATGAAAAGGACAATAAACACAACCGTTAACACAATAATTAGAAAGATATAACGGCGCAAACATAACTATGCGATTGCCATAAAATTTTTGCTTTATTTCCTTAGCCAATAAAGCCATTTTTTCATTTTCCTCCTGAAGGTCGCACTCTAAAAGCACTGCTGCTTCCCGATGAGATAAACCCTTACAAGCTTTAGCTTTTTCAAGCAAGCTGTTTATAAGCGGCTTATTGCTTTTATTTTCCATGGCATATGCTATGGTATCCAAAATTTCCTCATCATTTATAAACTCTGTTGCCTTTTTTGATTTGATATTATACATAATCATCAATCTCCTTTTATTTTAATTTTGAATATAATCTCCTCTGTCTACCACCAGCTGATAGCCGATTTTTTTAATTCGGCTGTCCAGACATGATTTGCATTCGGCTGCTTCCTCACCTGTACAAATTTTATTATCATACAAAAGATATTTCTTGCGTACACTTACCGGCGATAAATTCGGCATAACAACATTGGCCCCGGCCAGTATTCCCTTTTCACGGCCGTTGGGGTCGATTGTTCCAAGTGATGTTGTTGACGGAATAAGTGCATTAGGAAACATAAGTCTTAATATACCTATCAATAACAATGTTAATTCCAAGCTTCCTGCCTTTTCTTCGGAAAAAGGAGTATCATGATGTGGAATATACGGTCCAATCCCTATCATATGAGGATTTAATTCCTTCATAAAAAACAAATCCTCAATGATATTTTCAGTTGTTTGATATGGAGAGCCTACCATAATTCCTGTCCCTACCTGATAACCGATTTTTTTTAAATCCGATAAGCACCTTTTTCTGTTTGAGACAGTAAGCTCCTTAGGATGAAGCTTACTGTAATGCTTCTCGTCAGAAGTTTCATGTCTTAAAAGATATCTGTCTGCACCGCTGTTAAAATATCTAAGATAAGAATCATAGGATTTTTCTCCTATAGAAAGGGTAACTGCACAGTCGGCATACAGCTTTTTAATAGAACTTACAATTTTGACTATATCATCATCTGAATAGCTTAAATCCTCACCGCCCTGCAACACAAAGGTGCGAAAACCCAATGAATATCCGTTTTCACAGCAGCTCATTATTTCATCAAAGGTCAATCTATATCTTTCTGCATTTTTGTTGCTCCTTCGTATCCCGCAATAATAGCAATCATTTTTGCAATAGTTGGTAAATTCAATTAAGCCTCTTGGATAAATTTTATTTCCGAAGTATTTTCGTGATACTGCTCTAGCTTTTTCATGAAGATATTCTAATGCTTCTGAGTCATAATTATTCAGCAGGACAGCAAGCTCATCCTTATCAAGCATTTGATTCTGATGAAGCTTGTCAATTAATTGTCTCATATAAACCTCCATTTTTTATTCAACATAAACTGTCAGCACAGACTTAAGAAAATCATACCTAGTTTACCGGACAAATCATTTATTTTATATCAAAAAATCCTTGCACAAAAAAGCACAAGGATAGTTTATATCTCTATAATGATATCCATCGCCTTGTCACCCGGGTCAAACCCTTATGTTTTCAGTACGATTCTTATCTAGCTTATTCAACTGTAATCCTTCCTTAAGAATTTTCTTTTGGTCAGATTTATTAATGTTATTATTTTAACATACCTTTAAATTAAATGCAATACTATTTTATCATTTATATATTTATATTACATTTCGTGGTATCTATTTCTGCGGTTATTTATATCTTTTTAACATTTTAATGAAAATCTTAACAGAAAATTTATACCGTAAATGCTATAATTCATGCAGTTAAGATGAAAGAGGTGTAATAATATGAATTACATCATTATATTTGCTATGATTGGTGTATTTTTTCTGGGCTTTATATTTATTGATAAAATATGTTCCATTATAAATCCTAATGATTCAATCTTTGAGATACCGGGGCAAAATGATATGCAAAATATTTCAAGAAAAGCCTTAATCTTTGGAAAAACAGAGATTTCCAAGGATTTAGCCAATCTGTTAAGAAGCTGCAATATCCCTTATAATGTAATAACCGATGCTGTTGAGCTAAATAAATCAGATTCATATTATTATTTATTTGCTGTTGATAATGCAGATCTTGAAAATTTAATGATATGTTCAATAGGTAAAAAAATGATGGGAATAAAAAAAATAATTTCCCTATGCAACTGCTCATATAATAAAAAAATTTTTGAGGATAATCAGATTACATTTTTATGTGGGGATAATATAGCAGCAGCTCAATTTATTGCAGCAATGATTTCATCAACGGAAAATGTAGGGGGATTTAAGGATGTTTATAATTAGAAAAATAAAGCTGTCATATACTCAAATAATTGCTCTCGGAACCTTTGCACTGATACTGACCGGCGGTATATTGTTAAGTTTGCCGATTGCTTCAAAAAGTAAGGAAGCCACGCCATTTATTAATGCATTATTTACTGCTACTTCTGCCACCTGCGTAACAGGCTTGGTTATATATGATACCTATACTCATTGGTCTGTATTTGGACAGCTTGTAATACTATCTCTTATTCAGGTAGGCGGCATTGGGTTTATGACTGTTATTACTCTGTTTTCTATGTTTCTTAAAAGAAAAATAGGACTCAGAGAAAGGCGACTTTTAATGGAATCTGCTAACACTATGAGAATAGGAGGCATCGTTCTACTTGTAAAAAGGATATTAATCGGAACCTTTATTTTTGAAAGCCTCGGTGCAGCTTTACTTACTGTCAGATTTTATCCTGAAATGGGTATCAGGCAGGGATTATATAATGGTATATTTCACTCAGTTTCGGCCTTTTGCAATGCAGGCTTTGACTTGATGGGCAAATACGGCAGTTTCTCATCACTTACACGATATAGTAATGATATAATCGTTAATTTAACTATTATGTCTTTAATAGTAATAGGCGGAATAGGCTTTGTTGTTTGGGAGGATATTCAAAAGAATCTTTTAAGCTTCAAAAAATATCGAGTTCATACTAAAATTGTTTTATCAACTACAGCCTTACTTATTTTTAGCGGAGCAGTTATTTTTTTCATAACTGAGAGAAACGGAAATTTTTCCGGCATGAGCCTAAGAGAATCAATATTAGCTTCATTATTTCAATCAATAACCCCAAGAACTGCAGGCTTTAATACGATAAGTATGACCAAGCTTTCTGAGGGTGGAAGTCTGTTGACAATTTTGTTGATGATTATAGGAGGAAGTCCCGGTTCCACTGCAGGTGGTATAAAAACAACTACACTGGTAGTGTTGATACTGGGTGCAATATCATCTTCAAAGGGTACCTCTGAGCTTTCTGTTTTTAAACGCAGATTAGAGGATAATGCTCTAAAAAGAGCCAGTTCTATCGCTATAATATACATTTGCACCACTCTTTTAGCTACTATGCTTATATGCTCAACACAGTCATTTTCCTTAAAGGAAACCTTGTTTGAGGTATATTCGGCGGCGGGAACTGTTGGATTATCCATGGGAATAACACCTAATTTAAATAACCTGTCTAAAATATTAATTATAATCTTAATGTATGGAGGCAAGGTCGGAAGCCTTTCAATGGCTCTTGTATTGGCTGAAAGAAAAGAAATTGTGCCAATCAGCCGACCTGTTGAAAAAATAATTATAGGATAATCTTAAAAGGAGATTGAAAAATGAAATCAATTTTAATTATAGGCATGGGGGCTTTTGGCAGACATTTAGCTCTAAAAATGATAAGCTTAAAAAATGATGTTATGATTATCGATGAAAATGAATCAGTTATTGAAGAAATGTCATCGCAGGTTACAGATGCGCATATTGGAAACTGTACAAAGGAAGAGGTTTTACGTTCCTTGGGAGTAGGCAATTTTGATATATGCTTTGTTACTATAGGAGATAATTTTCAATCATCCTTGGAAATTACATCCTTATTGAGAGAATTAGGTGCAAAATACATCATTTCAAAGGCAAGCCGTGATATTCAGGCAAAATTTTTATTAAAAAACGGTGCCGATGAGGTTATTTATCCCGATAAGGACATGGCTGAAAAGCTTGCGATACGCTGCAGTGCAGACAATGTATTTGACCTGATCGATATATCCCCCGAATATTCAATATTTGAGATGTCCATTATGAGTAACTGGATTGGTGCCAGTATCGAAGAAATAAATGTCAGAAAAAAATATCAGATAAATATACTGACAATAAAAAACGGAGATAAAATAATTGCAATGCCTAAGGCAGATTATATCTTCAGTAAAAATGATAAAATGATTGTAATCGGAAAATCAGCCGATGTACTAAAGCTGGCAACTCATATTTAATAATCTAGCTGCGGAGAGGGTTCTTACCCTCCCTCTTTATTCATCTGCAAATCTGTAGCCTACACCTATTTCGGTTAAAATAAATCTGGGGCTTGTAGTATCCTTTTCTATTTTTCTTCTTAAGCTTGCCATAAAGACACGAATGCTTTTTGAATCGCCGGTTTCTCCGTATCCCCAAACCTCCTTGGATATTTGACTGTGAGTGACTACCTTTCCTCGATTGGAAATCAGCATAAGCAAAAGCTTATATTCAATCGGTGTTAAATGAATCTCTGATTCGTCAATAAATATTCTATGCTTTTCAAAATCTACAGTCAGATAATCCAATTTATATATACTTTCCTGCAATTGTGATTTTTGCCTGTCTATCAATCTTTCCATAACGCGTATACGTGCCAGAAGCTCACCCATTGAGAATGGTTTTGTTACATAGTCATTGGCTCCTGCGTCTAAAGCGGCTATTTTATCACTATCCTGCTCTCTGGCAGAAACTATAATAATAGGTATTTGTGATACCTTACGTATTTCATTAATGATTTCAATTCCATCTATATCAGGCAATCCTAAATCCAATAATATTATGTCAGGATTTTCAGTGCAAAAGCTAAGTATTCCGCTATTCCCGTTTCTGGCTGCAGTAAATTGATATCCCTTTGCTTTTAATGCCATAGTCATAAAATTTGTAATTTTATTATCATCCTCTATAATAAGTATTTTTATACTCCTATCCACTATATTTCCTCCAAGGGTAAAATTATTTTAAACAACGCTCCGCCTGTTTTTTGATTTTCAGCAGTTATTATTCCATTATGAGCAGTTATTATCGCCTTGCAGATTGCAAGTCCTAATCCTACTCCCCGGCTTCCGTCAGCTGTATTTTTATGTTTTGTGACAAAACCGTCAAATATACTGTCCTCTACTGTCATATCAATACCTTCTCCATTATCGGATACTTCAAAAATAACATTATTGTCATCACGGTATGATTTCAAATTTATTTGCGAATTTTCTCCTGAATGCTTGTGCGCATTGTCTAAAAGATTAACCAATACCTGTACGATTAGCCTTCCGTCAACCAAAACAAGTATTATATCCTCAGGAGGAAATATGTGAAGCCTGCCTGTGGAAGTAAGATGAGGGACATGATTCAGAGTTTCATTTATAAGATCATCCACTGCTTCATAATCCTTATTTACTGTCAGCTTGCCCTCACTGATTCTCGTCATATCCAAAATATTTTGCACCGATTTAATCAGCCAGGTAGATTCCTCCTTAATGTCTGAGGCTAATTTTTTAATTGACTTATAATCCAATGAATCATTGCTGTCTATAATAAGCTCGCTTGCTCCGATAATTCCTGTCAGCGGTGTTCTTAAATCGTGGGAGATGCTCCTCAGCAACGTGCTTTTCAAACGCTCTCCCTCCATGGCGATTCTTATTTTCTCTCTTTCATTGTAAATGAATTCCCTATCTAATACCAGTGCCATCTGGTAAACAATTGTTTTAATAATCATGTTATTTTCCGTTGATATAGGCACCTTTGAATCAATTATCTTCATTATTCCGATTTGATTCGCCATACCCTTTATCGGTATGTTATAGCTTTCCTGCTTTTCAATTATATCATTATAGTCCGGCAGTCCCGGTGAACAAAAAATCCTCTCTTCTGAATCTAATTTAACGTAGCATTTATATCCTGCATAATTATATATATAATTAATTCCTTTAAAAACAATGTTTTCTTTACCCGTAACATCCAGAAAGCCTTTAGTAATTTCATAAAGCAGCCTTGCCGTTTTTTCATTTTTCTTTGCAATTTCAGTCTGATTCTGCAGCTGTGATGTCATTGTGCTGGAAATTAAGGAGGCTATGAGAAAAAACACTATTAAAATAAAATCCTGAGAATAGCTTATTATTAAAGTATGTATAGGCTGTGTCAAAAAGTAATTAAATAATAATACACTTAATACAGCAGCTACTGCACCATAAATGTATCCTCTGGTCACAGAGGTAACAGTCAATACCCCTACCAAGAATACCATCAGAGTATTTTCCTTATCTATGCCCATATTGCTCATCATTATGGACATAGCAGTTGAAGCAATACATATTAATACCATTATTAAAAAATATTTTAAATGTTTTCGTGCTGCATTGTATGTTTTTTTATAGATAGCTTTAATTATCATTTATCCTCCCCCAAAATTTGATACTTATTTTATTAATTATATCATAATTTTCAAAAATAATTTTATATTTTAAGCTAAAATCTATAAATATTTTAGAATTTTTATTGTTAATTTTCATGTTAAATAATGTTTGAAAAGAATATGCATATTGTGACTTAATCACTGTTAAATACTATTATTTTGATATACTGAAACCATAATAAAGATAAAAAAAGGAGATATAAATTATGAGTACATTAAAAATAACCAAGGAAAATTTTGAAAAGGAAGTATTAAATTCAGATAAGCCGGTATTGCTTGATTTTTGGGCATCCTGGTGCACACCCTGCAGGATGGTATCGCCTATAATAGAAGAGATAGCAGGAGAGGTTAATAACGCAAAGGTTGGAAAAATTAATGTAGATGAGCAGCCTGAGTTGGCAGCTGCATTTAATATTATGAGTATACCGACTCTTGCGGTAATGATAAACGGCAAGATTGTAAACACTATGGTAGGTGTAAGACTAAAGTCAGAAATTCTCCAGCTGATTGCATCTGAAATAACAAAGTATTAAATAATACACAAATAATATACATAGGACCTCATATCCCGGATAT